>NZ_JAVRCL010000112.1:0-12705 GCF_034530775.1 Nostoc sp. DedSLP04
AAAAGTCGTTTTGAGGTACCTAAAAGTCGTTTTGAGGTACCTAAAAGTCGTTTTGGGGTACCTAAAAGTCGTTTTGAGGTACTTCAAAGTCGTTTTGAGGTACCTAAAAGTCGTTTTGGAGTACTTACAAAGTTTGTTGCACTGCGATCTATCTGTGTAGATTGGGTTGAAGCTTTGCGACTGTGTATAAGAAAATCACCCCCTCCATCCCCAACGCCGAACTTTTGAGTTAAAAATGGAGTAAATCGATACTCCATACGTATGCATCCACCTCATCCAGACTCAGAAGCCGCGCTAGAAAACTCCACCATAGAGCTATTCTCGCAACTACAATGGCAAACATTTCAGAAAAAACAATTAGCCCTTCGGCTCCGCTCAGGGCTAACGGTGAGCGAAGCCGAACCGTTAGACATTACGCCTCACCGTCAGAGGTTAGTGAGTGAATCTCCTGCACTGGATGAAAAATTCAAAGATGCATCTCATCCCCTACGGATCGTATTTGTCTGCGCTATGTGGATGACTGGATTTGATGTTCCCAGTTGTTCCACCATTTACTTAGATAAACCGATGAAGAACCATACTCTCATGCAAACCATCGCCAGAGCAAATCGTGTCTTCCCAGGTAAAGTCAATGGTTTAATTGTTGATTACATTGGTGTCTTCCGCGATTTACAGAAAGCACTAACTATTTATGGTTCCGCATCTGGTGGTGGTGTTGAAGAAGGAGATACTCCAGTTAAAGCGAAAACTGCTTTAGTGGCACAATTGAGAGAAGCGATCGCCCAAATCACAACATTCTGTACTCAAAAAGGCATTGATTTTGCTGTCTTGGAGTCAGCACAAGGTTTTGCACGCACCAAGTTTTGGGCAGATGCAGTGGAATGCATCATTATTAATGATGATGCTAAAAAAACTTATCTCTCCCTAGCAGGTAACGTTAACAAACTCTACAAAGCGATTCTCCCAGATCCTACTGCTAATGAATTTACCGCGATCGATGCTCACTTGCAGACAATCAAAGACCAAATTCTCGCGGAAGTACCAGAAGTTGATGTCTCCGAAGTGATAGAACAAGTGGAGGAACTGTTGGATCTGTCCATCACTGCTGGAGAGTTTGTTATTCAGGAATCCTACTCTCAACACATCGACTTAAGTCAAATTGACTTTGAAGCATTAAAAAATAAATTTACAAGTACTGACTACCAGAGAACAGAGACAGAAAAACTCAAAACTGCGATCGCCCAAAAACTCCAGCAAATGGTGAGGTTAAATAAAACTCGCATCGACTACCTGGATAAATTCCAGCAGATGATTGCAGAGTACAATGCTGACTCACGCAACGTGCAGATATTCTTCAATGATTTGATTAACTTTGCTCAGGAATTGGGTGTTGAAGATAAAAGAGCGATCGCCAAAAATCTCACTGAAGAAGAACTAGCAATTTTTGATTTACTGACTAAACCAGAAATTCAACTGACTAAGCAAGAAGAACAGGAAGTCAAACAAGTTGCAAGAGAATTACTGAAAACTCTCAAACACGAGAGGTTAGTTTTGGATTGGAAGAAGAAACAGCAAACCAGAGCATCGGTGGAAGTGGCAATTAAGGATAATTTGGATAAGTTACCTCAGAGTTATTCTACTGAACTGTACGAACAGAAATGTCAGGAAGTTTATCAACACATTTATGAGAACTACTCTGGACAAAGGAGTATCTATGATGCTGGTTGAATACTGCAAAAGTTACTTTTATCAGATCGCCGTATTTTCTGATACAACACAATTGCTTTGTAAGCGATCGCCTATATTTACCCAAAATTACCTCAAAAATATTGAAAGGCTTTGGAAACAAGCCCTACAACAACTATTAAAAAAGGGCTATGAATTTATCTGTGGTAACTATTCTATTGCGGATGTTGCAACTTATCCGTGGGTAGCGATTTATGAATTTCTTGGTTTAACACTCGACAATTACCCAAATCTTAAACGCTGGGTGGAGATAGTGCAGCAACGTCCGGCTGTGCAACGCGGAATGCAAGTTCCTTAAATACAAGACCAGGGATAAGTCAACAAGGGTGATGATAAATTATTAAATAATTCAACCTGTTCTCATTCCCAAGCGTACTCATACTGCGAAGAAATAAATTGAACGGGTTTTTAGGCGATCGCATTATGTTACCAGTCCAAGAACAGTATTATCCAAGGCTTGATGCAATCAGGTGGCATTGAGACGAATTTGTGAAACGAGCAGCGTAATTGTTAAAAATAGGTAGAGATTACTAGGGCGTGCATATTAAATTAGGACTTACGCACTGAAGCCTGAAACCTAGATCCCCCCTAGCCCACGCCAGTCGCTCATGGGGGAAACCCCCAAGACCGCGCTGGCTCCCCTTAAAAAGGGGGGAACTTCTAAAGCCCCCTTTTTAAGGGGGTTGGGGGATCTGAGTGCGTAAGTCCTGTAAATTTATGTTCTAAAGTTAGAAATAGGTTGATAAAATGCGCCTCTTAATTAAACCAAATCGGCAAACAAGGAATGTTGAAAATTTTAGTGACGGGTGCGACTGGGAATGTTGGCTGTGAGGTTATTCGCTTGCTACTATCCCACGATTGTCATGTCTGTGCCGCACTCAGAAATCCCGACAAAGCTCAACAAATATTAGGCAGCAACATTCATTGTGTCTGGTTCGATTTTATTAACCCCGACACGTGGGTAAGCGCTTTTGAAGGAGTCAACAAACTTTTTTTAGTACGTCCGCCTGCATTTGCCAATGTGAAGAGGCAATTTGCCCCAGTCCTAAATGCTGCAAAACTTGCAGGCGTTGAACATATCGTGTTTGTTTCAATACTAGGAGCCGAACACAACCGTTTTCTGCCACACTCCCAAATTGAACGCTATATCAACCAATTAGGTATTAAAGCTACCTTTTTACGCCCCAGCTTTTTTATGCAAAATCTTAATACCATACACAGAGAAGACATCAAAGTTCGTGGTGAATTGCTTCTTCCATCTGGTAATGGTAAAACCAGTTTTATTGATGTGCGCGATCTTGCTGCCGTTGCGGTACGTGCTTTGGTTGAAGATGGGCATTTGGGAAAAGCTTATGCGCTCACGGGTAGGGAAGCCTTGACTTACTATGAAGTAGCAGAAATTTTTACAGAAGTTTTGGGCAAACCAATTCGCTATACTAATCCCTCATTGTTGAAGTTTATTTGGCAAATGCGCGATCGCGGGCTGTCGTTGGATTTCATTTTTGTAATGGCAGCAATTTATACAACCGCTCGTTTAGGATTGGCAGGTGGCATTACACCAGATGTAGAGCAATTACTCGGTCGTCCGCCACTGACGATGCGGCAATATGTTGAGGATTATCGAAAGTTTTGGTTGTGAGAATATAGAGCGATCGCTCTTTATCGGCATCACTTTTTACCAATCAAATCCCGCTTCACAGCAAGAGTATATCACCCGCCGCAAATACTTCACTCGTTCTTCATTACTTTTTAAGAGATATCTAAACTCTCGAAGTGCGATCGCTCTTGACTGCTTTTTGGCAAGTAACGTTACTGCAATTAAACACTTTTAGTGTAAGTATACTGCACAAACAGTATCTTATCGCTGCTTTTCTTATCTGAAGGATCTCTTTTAAATTTCTTTTATAAATAGCTTCTCAGTAATGGGAATATAAATTATAAATTCTGTTCCTTTTCCTAAAACAGAATTAACTTCAATTCTACCCCCATGTATTTCTTCCACAATTTGTTGTGCGATCGCTAGTCCTAGTCCTGTGCCTTTTCCCACTTCTTTCGTAGTAAATAAATGGTCAAATATGCGTGCTTTTACATCTTCGTTTATTCCTGTGCCATTATCAGCAATTGATATTTTTAATGTATAATTTTCAATGATAGCTCTAACTATAATTTGATGTGGATTTAGCTTAAAATGCTCAAAGCTCCGACCTCTACTCGACTCATCTAAAGCATCAATAGCATTAGCTAAAATATTCATAAATACCTGATTTAATTGTCCAGGAAAACACTCGATTGGCTGTAAATTTTCGTATTCAGTTACAACTATAATTTCTGGACGTTGGTCATTCGCTTTCAGGCGATGTTTGAGAATTAAAATTGTACTATCAATGCCTTCATTGATGTTAAATGGTACTTTATAATCTTTATCGCCCCGGGAGAAAGTTCTTAAGCTGGTGCTGATATTTTTTAATCGCTCAGAAGCTATAACCATTGCGTCAACCATGTTTGGTATGTCTTCTAAGTTATAGTCTAAGTCAATTTCTTCAGCATGTTCGAGAATTTCTACTTCCGGATTCGGTAAAGCTTTTTGATATAATTTTAGGTGTTCAGTGATATCAGCCAAGATAGGTTTAGCTTGTTGGAGGCTAGTCGAAATGAAGCCGAGGGGATTGTTCATTTCGTGAGCTACTCCAGCAACTAAGTTACCTAGTGCAGACATTTTTTCATGTTGGATCATTTGCAGTTGGGCTTGTTGCAGTTTTTGCAGAGCATTTTCCAGTTCTTGAGATTTTTGCTTAATGGCAGCTTCAGCACGTTTGCGATCGCTAATATCAATTAGAATTCCATCCCATACCATTTCACCATCCTCGCCGCGTTCTGGTTGAGAAGCAGCTTTTACCCACTTGATATTCCCATTGGGTGTAACAATGCGCCACTCATGCTGAAATGGGGTAAGATTTTGTGCTGACTCAACAACTGCCTGAAAGGCCTCTGCTCCATCGTCGGGATGTTCAAAATCACGCATGCTACATTTCCCTGACAGGAAATCTTCTGCTGGGACTTCGTAAAGAGGTTGACACCCAGAACTGACGTAGGGTACTGAAGCTGCACCATCGGCTTTAATTCGGATCTGATAAATCATGCCAGGAATATTATCTGCTAGTTTCTGAAAGCGGGCTTCACTAAGCCGTAATTTTTCTAGAGATTGTTCTAACTTTTGAGTATAAATTTGTGCATCTTGATAAAGACGGGCGTTTTCTAGAGAAATGGCCGCTTGGGTACAAAGAAAGTTGAGAATGAGGATGCGATCGCTTGTAAACACACTACTAGTAGAACGATTCTTTAAATACAAAATTCCAATTAAGCGTCCTTGATTGAGAATTGGCAAACACAACAAACTTTTTGGTTGTCGTTGAATTAAATACTCATCAATTACAGGTAAATTGGTTTTGAGTTCGTCAATCATCACAATTTCTTCGGTGTTTTTGACGTACTGGATCAACTTAATTGGTAAGTTAGGGTTGCCCTCTAAAGGTTCGGCACAAAGTTCTGTGTTTTCGGGTGTAGCAATGGCTCTTACTAACCATTTTCCTTGAGTATTAGGTAGGATTAAAGCACAACGTTCGCCCCCAGAATGTTGCAGAATAATTTGTGTTAATCTGTGCAGTAGTTCGTCCAGTTGAATCGTGCCGGAAATGGCTTGAGAGGCTTTGAGGATAGCAGCAAAATCAAAGCTACTAATGTCAGTGCTAGAAGAACGACCCAAATGAGTGGAATTATGAACCGAGAGCGGGCGACTAACGCTGCTCGATATCGTTTCTAGCATTTGCAGTGATTGTACTCTCTGCTGGAGAATAACGCGTACTAAATCGGGATAGCGGTTTTCCAAATCCTCGGTTTTGGCTTTTGCGCCCCAACGAGCGTAACAGTAGTACGCCTCCTGCATATAGCCTGCTGCCACCTTCTGTTTGCCCCAACTTAGATAAAATTTAGCAGCCAGTTCATTGCTGAGTGCTTCATCTTGCAGATAACCATGTGTTTTGGCTTGGGCAATAGCTAAATCGTAATGTTCCATCGCCTCAGTAAATTGACCAAGCACTCGATAGCGTTCTGCTGCTACAAGTTGCCAACGATGTTGATGATTGAATGGAGCATGAGTAGCCCAAATTTGTAGTTTTTCTTGATGGGTATTGATTCGCTTTAAAATAGCTGATTGTTCTTCGGCATTAACATCGGTGTAGCGTGCTAAATGAATTAAAGCATCATAAAAAACTCGGACAACTACGACGAAATAGCCAGTTACAGCATTACTATACTGTTCTGCTAAGGCTGCTTGTTCTGAGGCTGCTTCGTATTCTCCGAACAAATAACAGAGAACAGCTTGATTGAGATGAAGATAGAATAACCCCGTGCGATTGCTTGCAGCTTGGAAGCTGGGTAAGATTTGGGCGGCATTGAAGACTTTGCCCTGTAAACAATAGGGAACTTCCGCTTGTCCTAATAAATTGAGAATCGCTTGCTGGTAGCATTCATAATATTTTATCGTTGCTTCTTGTTTGACCTGGCTGATGACTTGCTGATGAATTTCCATTTCCTGTGCCAAATCATTTAATTCTCGACCACTCCAATAGCTACACTGACTATATGACACTAAGTTCAACGCTACGCATACCCAATCTCCAGTTTCTAAACCGCTCTGATAAGCTTCTAGTAAACATGGGATACTGTGATGTAAAGGTTCTTTCCAGTGGCGAATAAAGCTGTTGACAATAAAATAAGCTCTGCTTTTAAAAGCGTTAATCTGGTGTTGTTCTAGTAACTTTAATGAAAGTTGTCCAAACTCATACCCAGCATCAATATCTCCGATAAAACCACAAAGAGTCACTCCATAGTCTGCATAGGAAAAAATGGCAATAGATGAATTGCCAAACTGGATAGCCATTTCCACTTGCTTGGATGTGAGTAGTGGTAATAGTGTCGGTTTAGCAATGTATGCAGAGGAAACCAGTGTAGTCATTATTTGCATGGCTGCAAGTTGATGCGGATCGCTCATCGCAGGCAAATCCAGCAAACTTAGGGGTGCGCGCCCGATCCATAGTTGCCTTGTCTGTTGGACAGCTGCGCTAATATCTGCCATCATTGGCTGTTCGGGAAATTCCACACCGAGTAATTTCAACACTTGCAATCCAGTCTCAATTACTTTGGCAAATTGACCTTGAGACCGGAATGCCGTCATTCGGGTTTCATAGACTTTGATAGTATCAAGCAAAGAACTAGCAGATTGCAATACAACGTCACCCCATCCTGCCAGCTTGTCAAAGTCTGTATTGAGGCAGGCAGCTTCTAAACGCTCATTATGCAGATTCAGGGTTAATCTGTAATGTTCTGCCCAGGTATCAAAGGGCAGTAAGTCAATACCTTGGGTACAATATTTGACAGCAGCATTATAGGCGATCGCTGCTTTGGCTTTGCGCCCCGCTAGCAAATTCAGTTGTGCCAACTCTAGTTTTTTGTCAAGCTGAGTTATCAAATCAATGCCTATATTCAAGTGATTGACAATTTCAAAGATATTGTCTAGTTGAGTTGTAGGCGTGTTAGCGTGCAATAATTGACCGATCGCCAAATGAGTAGCTTGTTTTTGGTCTTCGGGAATTAAATAATAAGCAGCTTGTTGGACGCGATCGTGCAGAAAGCGATAAGCAACTTTTTCGATATTGTTAGTATTAGCTTCTTGCTCATGGCTGAGATAAAACTTATAAACTTGACTTTGCGGTAAAATCAATCCTTCCTGTAAAGCCTTCCACAAAGCATCTGCCACTTTCTGTGGCGATTGTTGTGAAACAATTGTCAAAGTAGTTAAATCAAAAGAATTACCAATACAAGCAGCTAACTTCAGGATATTTTGCGTTTGCTGGGGCAATTTCTGTAACTGAGTAGCCATAAATTCCACCACATCATCAGTCACAGATAGCGCATTGACTTGAGCAAAATCGCATTCCCAGTAACCTTGCTCGCGATTAAATTTAATTTGTTTATCTTCGTATAAAGCCTTGAGAAACTGCGTGGTAAAAAAGGGATTGCCTTTAGTTTTGCGATTGATTAATTCTGTTAGAGGGCGCGATATCTGTGTCGTACAATGTAAAGTATCAGCCACTAACTGATTGGTATCATTCAAGTCAAGGGAGGCAAGAGTAATAGTATTAATAGTCTTACCAGTTTTCTTGAGTTCCTCCATCTTCAACATAAATGGATGTACGGCTGACACTTCATTATCTCGATAAGCACCTAACAAAAGTAGATATTTTTGATTCTCCGTCAGCAGTTTAATTAACTGTAGCGAAGCTAAATCTGCCCACTGTAGATCATCCAGAAACATCACTAATGGATGTTCCCTTGTGGTGAAGACAGCAATAAACTTTTGAAAGAGTAAATTAAACCGATTTTGTACCGCCGTTCCCGATAGTTCTGGTGCAAGTGGTTGTTTACCAATTACCTGTTCTAATTCTGGAATTACTTCAATCAAAACTTGCCCGTTCTCTGCAAGAACTTGAAGAATTTGATTGCGCCAGTGTACCAATTGTGCATCTGATTCTGACAACAATTGCGCCATTAAGTCGCGTAAAGCTTGCACAAAGGCGGATAAGGGAATATTACGATTGAATTGGTCAAACTTACCTTTGATGAAATAACCCTGCTGACGGGTAATTGGTTTGTGGACTTCATTTACGACAGCAGTTTTGCCAATCCCCGAAAATCCCGCTACTAGCATGATTTCTGATGTGCCGTTAGTCACACGCTCAAATGCTTGTAATAAGCTAGCTACTTCTGCTTCTCTGCCATATAACTTTTCCGGGATGAGGAAGCGATCGCAGACATCCCACTGACCGATTTCAAAATCTCTAATTTTTCCTGTATCTTGGATTTGGGCTAAACAAAGTTCTAAATCATGCTTTAATCCCAAGGCACTTTGATATCTATCTTCGGCGTTTTTTGCCATTAACTTCATGACAATATTCCATAAAACCTTTGGTATTTCTTTGCTTATGGCTTCTAGCTGCAATGGCATTTTTGCCAGATGACAATGTACCAATTCCATCGGGTCGTCACAATTAAATGGTAACTTTCCTGTGAATATTTCATACAATGTTACACCCAGAGAATAATAATCGCTGCGGTAGTCGATGCCACGGTTCATTCTGCCTGTTTGTTCTGGGGAAATATAGGCGAGAGTTCCTTCTAAAACATTTGGATTTTTAATTTCTTGGGTTTCTTTAGGTAATAATGAAGCAATACTAAAGTCAATGAGTTGAATTTGTCTTGTATGGGGATAAATCAGAATATTTGCTGGTTTAATATCTTTATGAATAATGCGACTTTCGTGTAACTCGTGGATAATACGGACTAGTTGAATAGCAATATTTAAAACTTCTATTAAGGATAAACTTGAGTTTTTAATGTATTCTCTTAAAGAAATTTCTCCAATATCTGCCATCACCAAAATATAACTATTGCCATAGGTTTCTAGCGATAAGGGATGAATAATTCCAGCAATGTTGAGATTTTTACTGATTGTATACTGATGGCGAAATTGTAGTAATTCGTTAAAACTGGGATACTCTAAGGTCAAAAGTTTAATAACGACTGGAAGTTGGTCTGATTGGCGGATAGCTCGATACACGTTGGTTCTAGAGCCAGCATACAGTTGAGAGTTAATTTGATATCCTGGAATGATGGGGATAGAGTTCATAGTCGTTATCTATACATACCTTATGACAGGATTTTGTTTTCCTTACTGACATTAGTATTCCCATCAACTTGATGTTGTATAACGCTATCGAGAGGAATTGATGGTTATTTTCGGGAAAACCAATACTTTTTGGTCAGAAGCAAATCATAGCCGCAATGAATTAACTCAAATTATTCAGCGAGGTGGAAAGTGAAAAAGGAGTACGATTCTCCCTATCAGTAATTCATGCGCTCGACGACAGTGGGCGTTTACATTGAGAGCAAAGACGCAAAATAGTCCCTCATAACAATTCGCTGCTTTTCCCAATTCGCAATGCCAGAAATTTATACCAAGTTGAAGTCAAAGATATTAACTTCGCTACAGCAGTAGCCGTGCATTGTTAATTTTCGTATGCTGCTTGATTGTTATTCATTTTCCCCTTTTCTAACTAGGGGTAGTAATGCTAGATTTTCTGCAATACTTCAGGGTAATTTATGAACAAAGGCGAACTAGTGGATTCCGGTCACTGGCTAAGAGCAAGAAAATATTAGGCTACGCCAATTCTAGAGTGAGAATGTTGTGCTTTGATCCCAACGAACTTAGCAGTAAAAATAGAGCGATCGCTCCGTCTGGAAAACTTGCGATCGCGCTTTTACCCATTTAAGAGGTATTTTCTAATGATTACACAAGTTTCAGCCCCTGCGCCAACAAAAGATCCGTTAACCACGCGCGATCGCCAAATCATTGCGTTCCATCAAAGCATAGGCTGCAAGCACTCTTTCTGGGGCGTTGCCTTCACTGACAACAACTTTGAGCAATAGCCCAAGACTATCAACTATCGTGATTGCGTTTCCTCCCCTTAACTAATTTGCCACCATCAAAGCCGTACACATCCCCCTTTTTTCCGTCGTTTTGACCGACTGGCTATCTGCTGCGATGCCTACAGCGAGCTTCGCTAACGCACTTGGTTGAGTTGACTTGCCTATTTTTTGACGAACTCGATCGCGCAAAGTATGATTCATTTGCTCCCAAATACCTCATTTTTGCCATTTGCGATAATAGCTGTAAACAGTTGCACTGGGGGGAAAGTCTTGCTCGTTGCATATCCCATTGGCAATCCGTCTTTAGATGGTAGTAGATAGCATTGCATACTTCTTGCATATCCGTTGTTCGCGGATGCCCACCATGTTTAGCTGGTGGAATCAGCGATCGCTGGTGGTGAACAACTCGCCGCGCAGTTGCTTGAAGAATTGAGCGACTGAGAGCCAGGTGTCATCACTCAAGTTATATTTGCGGATATTCATCACATCAAATTAAATTAACAATGATGAAAAGACCACAAACTGTCAAATCATTGGAATAATTAGGTCGGGTACGTTTGTCAAAAAAATTTTTATGCGTGATTTTCTACACTCATAAATTTCTCAAATTGAAGGAATCCCAAATATACCAGATAATCCTGATTTGGCGAATTTGGCGATCGCCTCTGGTAAAAGTCTTTGTGAACAAGTTCTAGAACCAATTCAACAAGCTTTTGGAAGAATCGGCATTCGCTCTGGATATCGGTCATCTACCGTAAATGCTAAAGGTGCAGAAAATAAAAATCAGTACAATTGTGCTAGTAACGAATTTAATTACGCAGTTCATATTTGGGATATTTTAGACACTCAAGGTTATATCGGTGCTACAGCCTGTATTATTGTGAATTCTTTTATTGATTATTATGAGAGAACTGCCGACTGGACAGCCTTAGCATGGTGGATTCACGATCGCATTGATTCTTACAAGGGTTTGGCACACTTCAACAATCTAGTAGCTGTTTATGTATCACATGTAGACAAGATAGTTTTTACCGTCCTGTTTCACCTATCTGATCTGCATCGTCTGCTACTCCATTGCGAAAGCGTACTTCTAAGCCGTGTTCTTTTTCCCAGTCACACTCAGCTATCAACTCAAAGGTAGCAATATGCAGGTCATACTCAACGTGGGGCGGCACATAGATATATGAGAAAGTGACCTGCTCCCAGACCTGAATGGGATTAGCCAACAGAGGCATATATTCATCTCCAATCATCTCACGATATACATTATAATTTTGCAACACCAGAGGAGCAGTGATGCGTAACACATCGGGTGGCAAGGCTAGAGCTTGCCGAATAGCTTCACGCTGAAGCGATGAAAGTTCCCCAACCTGCCCCTGTTCAAAATCCACACAAATCGGTACACGGCGATCGCCTAAAACAGCACATTGTGCTAAAGTCCAGTGGTTATCTTCGATTATAATCTGTCCAAATTCAGCATCGTAGTAACTCTTTGGGGGTTTCATCATCGAATGGTACTACCTTTATTCATCAAAATTATGAAAAAATATGTTGATCTTTGTTCGTAGTTAGCTGATGACAGTACTGGCACCTATCCTTGAAAAAACTGTGGGTAAGATTCGCTTTTGTGTAGATGATGTCAAAAACCCAGAGGAGCGATTACCTGTAAAAAGTGCGAAATTTCAGTTAGAAAAGCAATTAGGGAAACAACTGCTGGCATTTAGCCATAATGATACGTTTGAGGTAATTCCAGACCAAGGTATTCATTCGCTGGCGCTTGCTGTTCACACTGCCTTTAGCGAACACCGCCCGTTATTATTAACACCTGACATTATTTGGATAACATTATCACAAGGATTTGCTCAACATATCAACAATCATGCAGAAAGTTTGCGATCGCGCTTGGTTAATCACCAGGGGAAACAACAACTGATAGTTGAAACTCGACAAATACCCAGCCATCCCCAGCACTGGAGTCAAGCAGTTCAAGAATGGGGATTGCATATCCGCAATTATGTAGGAGCGGATTTATATCGATTGCTAGAGTGTAACTTCAGTACTACAACACCCATCACTCACATAGCTAGTCATGTCGTAATGATGAATGCCTTCCAAAAATATTTTGACTATGTAATGTACTGCGTGTGTGGCATTCCTGAGATTACGCTGTTGGGTACTGTAGAAGATTGGCAAAGTATCAGCGATCGCGTTCAAATGATGGCTGAGTATGATTTAGACTGGTGGACTGCTCGTTTAATGCCAATTTGCCGAGAATTTGTGTAAACAGCTTCAGGCAGCACATCACACAAGCACCTATTAATTGGTCGGAATTTTATACAAACTTTTCTGATGCAGTTCCCAAAAGACTTATCCGAAAATGGTAAATGTATACGGCAAAGGAATTTCAGCGATTAC
>NZ_JAVRCL010000113.1:0-12643 GCF_034530775.1 Nostoc sp. DedSLP04
CTCTTATTCAGAAAGTAGATTATCACATTTTGGTATTAGTGGGATAGGTTCATGAACGTCTTGTTTACTAACGTTCAGTCGCTTACCAAGTTGATATCTTAGTCTAGCAGTATCAAGAACGGTTCCCGAACCCAAAATTAGGTTTTCTGCTCTAGTAGAACTGGCGATCGCAATCCGTGTTAGTACATCCACTGGATTGCTAACGATAAGTACGATTGAATTCGGTGCAACTCGATCCAATTCTTTCATCGTCGAACGCACGATCTCTGCATTATCGTTCAATATATCTAATCGGCTTTGTCCTTCTTTTTGCCGCACCCCAACAGTCACGACAATCACATCAGAATCAGCTAAATCTTCATACTGATTTGACGCTATAATTTCCATGTCTTTAAGTAAAGGAATGGTATCTTCAATATCCCATGCTTGCCCCTCAGCTTTTGATAAAGTTCGGTCAAAAAGGACGACTGTTACACATTTACCGAGTAGCACTAAAGCATTTGCTACATTTGCACCCACATTACCCGCACCAATAATACCGACCTTGGATATTTTGCTACTCATGCCAAATCTATTTTTTTGTAACTGGCCTGATAGGTTAATGTTAACTCTAGAACTAACCGTTTCGAGTCAAGATTCTTGAAGCGATCGCTTCGTCTCAAAGATTTGATATGTTGACGCAAGAGAGAATTGATAAGTGTTTTGTGTTCGTCGACACCCTGGAATTGAAACCAAGCTATCATATCTGGATCAATCTGAATTAAGTTCTGTGCTTCAGTTGCTGGCAATCTCAACATTGCCTTCTCGAAAAACTCATCGTTTAATAATGGAATATTCAGAATAATCAACATCGTCATCTGACATCGATTTCAATGCTTCCCAATTAGCATGTGAGATATTGTTCAAATCGTTGGCGCTCATTATGTTTTAGTTTCAGTATCGTAGATGCTTTATGAAAATCGAAGTGGTAAAAGCTACTCAACAACAGAAGTCAGTGCTGTGTAATTTAATGGAACTATACCAGTATGACCTGAGTGAGATAGAAGCTAAAGATGTAGATAGCTGCGGCTTGTTTGGTTATCAATATCTTGATTACTATTGGACAGAACCTGAGCGACATCCATTTCTAGTTAAAGTTGACGAGAAACTGGCAGGGTTTATACTTATTAATCAGCACACCTATCTTTATCAAGATAACAATGCTATGTCTATTGCTGAGTTCTTTATCCTCAAGAAATATCGAAGTCAGGGTATTGGTGAACAGGTAGCTACTCAAATTTTTGACCAGTTTCCTGGCAATTGGGAGGTACGGCAGACTGCTTTTAACTTAGGTGCACAAGCCTTTTGGAGCAAGGTAATTAGTCAATACACTAATGGAGCTTTTAACGAGGTTTTCTTAAATGATGATCGATGGCATGGCTCAATTAAAACTTTTGACAACTCAGATAAACTATTAACATAAAATATATACCGATTTATCTAGTCTATTTATAGTGAGACTCATTGATTCGATTTCCGCATCATATTCTGTATATAAAATCCAAGTAAGCCACCCAATATTAAAATAAATGTATTACTAATCAACCCCAAAATATTAAAGCCGTTATAAACATTGAACTTAGCTGCTGATGAGACTAATTTTTGTAAATTGGGAAAAACAAATGCTAAAGATACAATTGCAGCAGGAGTAACACAAACTATAATTACATCCTGGAGAACTGTAACTTTGTTTAAATTAGCTCTGAGAATGACGCAAATAGCTGCAAATTAAATTTGTACGATAAAAGGAATAAAATAACCAACAATCGACCAAGGATTGATTAGTAATTCACTTAATGTTCCCCAAAAATTGATAAATATATTTATAAAAAAGGCTAAAAATGTTAAGTGAATATGCATCATTACATAGAAGATAATAGTAAATTCGTAAAATATGCATAAACTTATGCAAAGTAGTAATCCGATTGAAAAATCTAAAAGCAATGGTTCAGTCATGAGTTTTTTTAAATGATGATTGATGCCATGTCTCAATTAAAAATTTTGATAACTTAAATAAACTATTAATATAAAAAATACACCGGATAAATCGGTGTATTTTTAGCGTTACTAAAGCCCATAATTTGGAGAATCTTTTACACTAAATCCTGATGAGTAAAAGCTTTAGCATTCGCCCCGGTGTAAGTAGCCACAATATGACCATCGCCAGTCATTTGATATTTATATGTAACTAATCCTTCTAAACCAACGGGGCCGCGGGGAGGCATTTGTTGCGTACTAATTCCTACTTCTGCACCGAAACCATAGCGGAAGCCATCAGCAAATCGGGTAGAACAATTGTGGAATATATTGGCTGAATTTACTAGTCCAAAGAAAGTTTCAACAGATGCTGGATCTTCAGAGATAATGGCATCGGTATGACGAGAACCATATTCGTTAATATGTGCGATCGCATCTTCTATAGAGTCTACAATCTTTATCGATAAAATAAAATCGCTGTATTCTGTTTCCCAGTCTATCTCTGTTGCAGGTACGATGTTAGGTAAAATTTTCAAGGTGTGTCGATCGCCTCTTAATTCCACATGGCGTTCTTCCAAAGCCTCAGCAACTTTTGGTAAAAATTCTGCCGCAATCGATTGGTGAACTAGCAAAGTTTCAATTGCATTACAAACAGCAGGATATTGTGCTTTAGCATCGACGGTAATCGGAACTGCTTTAGAAATATCGGCGGCTTTATCTATATAAAGATGACAAATTCCGTCGGCGTGACCTAGTACCGGAATCCGAGTATTTTCCTGTACAAATCTGACAAAGGAATTAGAACCTCTAGGAATAATTAAATCTACATATTTATCTAATTTCAAAAGTTCTAGAGTTTCTTCCCTAGTTGTGAGCAACTGTACCGCATCTGGATTAACAGCAGTTTGCGATAATCCTTGTTTAATAGCTTTAACTATCGCTTCACAAGAACGTACTGCTTCCTTTCCACATTTGAGGATTACACCATTTCCCGATTTGATTGCTAAAGAAACAATTTGAATCGCCGCTTCTGGACGTGCTTCAAAAATAATTCCCAAAACACCTAAAGAACAGGTGATACGCTTCAGAACTAAGCCAGTGTCAAGTTCGCGGTGAATCTGCACTTTACCAATTGGATCGGCTAGCTTACCAACATCTCGTACCCCAGCGATCGCATCTCTTAATTTATGTTCATCCAACTGCAAGCGCTTATAAAGTGGTTGGGGAATTCCTTCGGCGCTAGCAGCTTTACAATCAGCAATATTTGCTTGTAAAATTTCATCTCTAGCTAATTCTAAAGCTTGCGCGATCGCCACAAGTGCCTGATTTTTTGCCTCAGTGGAGAGAATTGCTAGCTTACTTGCAGCTTGGCGAGTTTGTCTGGCGATCGCAGTTAGGGGAGAAGCAATATCAAAAATAGTCATAGTACAAATCTTTACTTTTTCCTCATCTTATCAATCTCAGGTTATGTTCATCATTCGTCTTCCTCCAATCGGGTGAACCATTTGGGTAATCAATAATTACTCTAATCGGGTGAAGTAAGGCTGGGTTGAAAACATGTATTCTCTAAATATCAACACGGACAAAGAGGTAGTAAGTTTACCGCAGCAAAAATATTATAAGTATTATTACAGGTTTTATTTGAAAGTCTTAAACATGATTTATGCGTTCCCCAGGCTAGAGAGACATAGTAATATATGTTTCTCTAGTCTTTTACTTAAGTAGATATTTTATACTGTTATTAATTAAATTTTTACGAAATTGCAGTGACATCGCTGGATCTATTGAGTATTGATAGATCAAATACCACTCCTTTAGTAGGGAGATCCTATGTCATTGCAATCTGCGTTAAATGCCTTAAACCAAAAACGTTATCAAGAAGCGGCTGAATTACTCGAACAATTCTGCCGCGATTGCGCTGAACACAATTCCTCAGATTATCTTTCAGCACAGATGTGGCTGATGAAAGCTTATCAAGCCATAGGCGAAACCGAAAAAGCCAAGGCCTTGTGTCAAAAGTTAATCATGAGTGAAAATCCCCAGGTTCGCAGTTGGGCAGAACAAGCCAATCAATCCTTGGGCCAAACACCATCTAACGTTAGCCGAAAAGCTGGTCGCGCTGCTACGACTGGGATGAAATTAGCGATGGGGGGAGTGGGTGGTAGTTTGGCGTTAGCTTCTGGTGTCACCATGACCTTGCTGTTTGGCATGGTGTTGGCTTTAGGTTTGAGCTTAGTATTTATTTTGGGTAGCGATAATCCACTCCAAGGATTAGCGATCGCAATTGGTATTACCCTAGTTTTTAATATCGCCGCCTTTTTCATATCTCCATTCATCATGGACTTAACTCAAGGCTGGCTTTACCAAACTCGCTGGGTAGAGTTGGCAGAAGTTAAAACCCTCAGTCCAGAGACAGCTAAAGTTATTCGCCAAGTCTGCGAGCAGAAAAAGCTGAAAACGCCGCGTTTGGGAATTATTAATGACCAAAATCCCACAGCTTTTACTTATGGCTCATTGCCAAACAGCGCTCGTTTAGTCGTCAGTCAAGGACTTTTCACATATCTCGATGACGATGAAATTGCTACCGTCTACGCTCACGAATTGGGGCACATCGTCCACTGGGACTTTGCAGTGATGACAGTAGCTTCTACCTTAGTACAAATTTGTTACTTGATTTACAGTACAGCCAGAAGATTTGGGCGCGGTGGTGGCGATAGCAAAATCAAAGATGCGATGCAAACTGCTGCCTTAGTTGCTTACGTGTTTTATGTCATCGGTACTTATCTAGTGCTGTACCTCTCTCGCACACGAGAATATTTTGCCGACCACTTTGCAGCCGAAAGTACGGGTAATCCTAATGGATTATCCCGCGCTTTAGTGAAGATTGCTTATGGGATATTAGAAGAAGGTTCGCGGACACAAGAACCCAGCCGTTTAATTGAAGGAACTCGCGCCTTGGGTATCTATGACCATAAAGCTGCCGCTTCCACAGGAACCGCCTACCGCATTGCATCCGATACCCAAAAAATTGGTCGCGTCTTTCTGTGGGATATGTTTAACCCTTGGGGCTGGTGGATGGAGTTAAATTCCACTCACCCATTGACAGGTAAACGAGTTCGTGCATTAAGTACATACGCCGAACAATTGGGTTTACCGACTGAGTTTGATATGGGGCGAGTTATTGGAGAAGGTAAAAGTCTTAATAAGAATAGACTTTACGGCAACTTCTTTTTAGATGTTGTACTCTACGGCGCTGAAACAATTGGTTTCTTCGCTGGCTTGGTAATGGGTGTGATTTTGTTGTCAAGTTCCCCAAATACAGGTTTAGTATTGGGTGCGCCACTAATTGGCTTAGGGATCGGAATTCTCATCAAAGCTTTGGTAATGTTCCCCGACTACAAGCAAGCACCAGAAACCGATATTCTCACCCTAATGTCAGACCCTTATGCCAGTCCGTTACGCGGACAACCTGCAAAACTGGAAGGTCAACTCATTGGTCGTGGCGACGCTGGTTATAAATTTGGTTCCGATTTAAAAATTCAAGATCGTAGTGGAATGCTTTATTTGCATTACGCCTCACGCTTTGGCCCCATCGGCAATTTTCTGTTTGGGATGAAGCGAGTCCAAAGCTTGATAGGCGAACAAGTTGGGGCTGTAGGTTGGTTCCGTCGAGGTGTTGCGCCTTGGATGGATTTAATTCAACTCCAGAGCGAAAATGGCACTATCGTCAACAGTTACCATCGCTTCTGGTCATTCCTCCTTGGCGGTGGATCGATTATCCTGGGAGTGGTCTTGACTATGTTTTTGAGCCGCAGCTAGCAAAGTTTCTAGGCTGCTGTCAAAGCATTTCTCAGTCTATCCAAGCTTTAATTTGTCAGGAGGTGGTTAGTAACTGCCTCCTTTTTTAATGCCACTTATAAATTCAATTCACGAAAACCCTGATATATATAAATTTACCTAAAACAGCAAGAAGGCTCACACTGAACCCGATCGGGTTCAGTGTTGAGATGAATTGCGTTTTTTATCCTCACCTATGCAAATCTTATCGTATACTACTATAAGTCTACCGATTTACAGCATATTAATACTAGGTGCAAAAATAGATGGCAGGAGCCACAAACTTTATCGAGATTATTGCAAATATTAAGCCATTACTGTTTCATCCCGACGTGTTAACAATCAATTACCCAACTTCCTAGAGGGTATTAAAAAAGGTTCTTCAGTACGTGTTATGCCAATTATTAGTTAAATATCAAAAATAATCTTGAAAACAAAGGTAAAAAGGCAAAATCAGTGCCAAAACCCTAACCTGAAACACATCGACTTCATCAATTTACAAATTAAGGAGTTAGACAATTACGCTATTTTTAGAGCCTTAGACGATCTAGATTTAGCTGTGATATCTGCATCCTTCCTTGTGCAAGCAAAGGTATCTCTAAACCCCATTGTGTTAGACGAGATTGGCATAGCTAACAAAAATTATGCGGTGGGTTTAGCAACTGTACAATCGAAAGCAAATGATTCCAACATCCAAAAATTAAATCAATTGGTTGTCGATCGCAAATTGAAAGACTATATCAATAACTATTTCAAGGGGACGATCGCACCTGTATTTTAAATCCCGATCCGGAGGGCTAATGAGTAAATCGAAGCAATTAAAACTCGGTGCTTTTATGCGCCCGGTAAGCATACATACAGGCGCTTGGCGCTATCCTGGGGCTTTGCCTGACGCTAATTTTAACTTTCCAGCACTGAAACGATTCATCCAGAAATTAGAGCAAGGCAAGTTTGACGCATTCTTTATGGCTGACCACTTAGCGGTGCTGAATATGCCAATCAACGCACTCAAGCGCAGCCATACTGTCACATCCTTTGAACCTTTTACCCTGCTTTCTGCCCTCGCCAGTGTCACCGAACACATTGGGCTAGTAGCCACCGCTTCCACGACCTATGACCAGCCTTACCACATCGCTCGCCGCTTCGCGTCTCTCGACCATATTAGTGGCGGTCGCGCTGGCTGGAACATCGTCACCACAGCCAATCCAGATGCAGCGCTCAACTTTGGATTAGAAGAAGAGATAGAGCATGATGAACGCTATCGGCGGGCTAGAGAATTTTATGATGTTGTCACGGGTCTTTGGGATTCCTTTGCTGACGATGCGTTTATTCGAGATGTGGAAGCCGGGATTTATTTTGACCCTGCAAAGCTTCACGTTCTGAATCATCAGGGAAAATATCTCTCGGTGCGAGGGCCATTGAACATCGCCAGACCTGTCCAAGGCTGGCCGGTAATCGTTCAGGCAGGCGCATCCGAAGCCGGACAGCAATTAGCTGCCGAAACCGCCGAGGCTGTGTTTGCACCTGCGGGTAATCTGGAAGCTGGCAAAGCTTTATTTGCAGACATTAAGGGACGGGCGCGGACAATTGGACGTGACCCAGACAGTATAAAAATCCTTCCAGGTGCTTTAGTCGTTGTGGGGGAAACCGTTGCCGAGGCACAGGCAAAGCGTGTTTATTTAGATAGCCTCGTACATTATGACAGTGGAATTTCCAGCTTAAATAGTGCGCTTGGCTACGACGTTTCAGGTTTTGATCCAGACGGCCCCTTGCCAGAAATCCCACCGACTAACGCTGGTCACTCTTCACGAGAAAGAGTAATAGCCTTAGCGCAACGCGAGAATTTGACGATTCGACAACTGGCGCAACGTGTTGGCAGTTATGGCGGACTGGCTTTCGTTGGTACACCCCAAACCATCGCCGATGAGATGGAAAAGTGGCTGTTTGAGGAAGGCTCTGACGGTTTCAACATCATGTTCCCTTATCTTCCTGAAGGGTTGAACGATTTCGTAGATAAGGTTGTGCCAGAACTCCAACGCCGTGGGATTTTCCGCAAAGAGTATGAGGGTACAACGCTGCGTGAAAATCTCGGTCTGGCGCGCCCTGCTAATCGCTTCTTCCAGACTAGTCTGGTGTAAACTGCGATCGCGCTAGTATCACACCTATTGTTTCTTTTTTTTACCACTTGCATCAATAGCACCGTCATCCTCGCTGCTTGATTTTTAAATTAGCTTGTGGTAGAGTTCGTGCAATTATAATCTACTGTAACTTGATCGGGTTGTAGTAGATTGTTTAGATGAGAGAGTTAGCAAACAAAGTCTAACCGCAAAATAAAAAATTTCCCATCTTGAACTTTTACATCATTCCAAAATCAGTTTTTTAATTAAAGCCTGTATTTTAAACCCCAGAAAATTGGTAATACATCATGGTAGCAATATCTAGAAAACGCAACTTTCTAATTTTATTAGTAGCTGGAATATTTACTCTCTCCACAACTTTAGTAAGTTGTAAAGCACCAGATACACGAGAAAAGGCAGCAGTTGCAGCTCCTAGCGGCATTAAGACAAAATTATTAAGAATTGGCTATTTTACTGCTGCGGATATCACCAAAAGTAGACAAGTTTTAGAGAAACGCTTGAATCCCTTGGGTATTCAAGTCCAGTGGGCGCAATTTACAGCTGGGCCACAGCTTTTAGAAGCAATAAATGTCGGCAGTTTGGATGTCGGTGCTGTTGGTGAAACTCCACCTATATTTGCCCAAGCAACTGGTATTCCCTTTGTTCTTCTTGCTAATACTATACCGGGTAGTGGTGAAGGTTCGGCGATCGTAGTACCGGAAGACTCCCCCATCAAAACTATAGCTGATTTAAAAGGTAAGGGAATTGCCTTTCAAAGAGCTACTGCTAGTCAATACTTTGTGGTTAAAGCTTTACAAGAAGGAGGACTAGAGCTAAAAGATGTCAAACATCTCAATCTGATAGCTCCAGAAACTCGTGCAGCATTATCGCGTAAGAGCATTGATGCAGCTGTGCTAAGTGACCCCCACCTGGCTATATTTCAGAGAACGGAAAAAGTTCGGATTCTTCGTAATGCTAAAGGACTTTCAACCCAAGGAGGCTATTGGATAGCTGCACGTAGCTTCGTGAAAGAGAACCCTGAGCTAATAAAAATTGTCCTTGAAGAAGTCTACAAATTAGGCAATTGGTCTAAAGCAAATAGGCGAGAAGTTGCCGAAATTGTCGGGCGTGATACCAAGCTTGATTTACCAACCTTAGAAACAATAGTCAAGCGTCGGCGTTTTGGCATCAGACCGATTACCGATAAGGTTATAGCAGGACAGCAAGAGATATCTGACTTGTTCTATAAGCAAAAATTCATCACTAAAAAGATTAATGTCAAGGATGTAACACTTACTCCTGAAGAATATGCTGCTATACTCCCGGCAGAAATCAAGCCCTGAGCATTTGCAGTCAAAAGAGGCAAGGGAGCAGGGGGCGGGGGGCGGGGGGAAAGACACTAGACGGAGCTTGTACTTTGCCCCAGTTCAAGCGGAATTTGTAATTGGGTAAAAGGGAACGAGGAACAGTTTCGTAGGGTGTATTATCGGTGTTCTCGTTATGCACCGCAAATCTTGGTGGTGACTAGAGCTAATTTATATAAGCGCATCCTACTTAACTATGAATCAATATCAAAATCTAAAATTCAATGACAGATGAAACAAGTCAGTTAAGAACCACTTTTGATCGAGTAGCACTGTTGTATGACCAAGTTCGACCAGGATATCCAGAAGCGCTTTTTGACGATGTGGTGTCTCTTTCAGAAATCACTCCAAACGGAAGGATATTAGAGATTGGTTGTGGTACTGGTCAGGCAACTGTGCCCTTTGCCCGCCGAGGTTATCGTATACTCTGTATTGAGTTGGGTGAGAATCTTGCTACGGTTGCCCAAAAAAATCTGGCTGCTTATCCGCAAGTAGAAGTGCGTAACATCGCTTTTGAGGATTGGGCGATCCAAGAAAATGCTTTTGATTTAGTGATTTCGGCGACTGCTTTCCACTGGCTTGACCCAAGTATTGCTTACAAAAAAACGGATCTTGCCCTCACATCTAAAGGAGCGATCGCGCTATTTTGGAATGAACACGTATATAGTGATGCTAGTAATGGCTTCTTTGAAGAAGTACAGGAGCTATATCAAAGTTTAGCTCCTCAACTGGTTAAAGACGATGAGCCTCCTTTGCACGAGCAGAAAGTCCCTAATAAAACAGCTGAGATTGAGCAAACAGGTTTGTTTGGTGAAGTAATTTATCGCTCTTATCGATGGGATGCAACATACAACAGTGCAAGTTATCTCAATCTCTTAAATACTTACTCCGGTCATATAAATTTAGATCGCATTACAAAAGCGCGTTTTTTTGATGCGATCGCTGAATTAATTAATACCAAGTTCAATGGACAAATTACTAAAGGTTACTTAACTACTTTATACGTAGCCCACTTATTGTAATCTGGCGTTGCAGAACAGAGGGATGAATTTAGGCAGGCAGGGGGGGAGATTTTATAACTTGCGAAATCATCCCGCAATTATGCAACGCCTGTAATCTTATCTAAATCATTTTGCAGATATGATTAAACAGTTACGTTTTGTAAGGGGGACTGTTAGCCCAACACAAACACCTATTGTATATGAGATTTTAAACCCCTTGAGTAGGATATTCAGTTTTCGGCTCCTATCACAGCTAACTCGTCGGAATTGCAAACTCTGTTCGATTTCATTGCTATAGGAGCAAGTGAGGGCGATCGCATCCAGCCTTCAGCAACGCCCACAAAATTAATAAACAGAAGTCAACAATTTATCGATCGCAGCCCGAAACGCCGTTGCTGCACCAGCGCTCATATCACGAGGAGCGCAGATGCGATTTCTTAAATATGCGAAAGTAATAGCACCTACAGCAGCGAAGATGGAATCAACGCTGCTATTTTTACCACCAGTCCTTCCACCTGGTAAAGTTGCACCATTGGCATGAATGAGATAATCAGCTAGTTGTCGCAGGTGAAAATCAACAGCGTCCTTAACTGTGGTAAAATCACCATCTGCGGCTATTGCTTGGACTCCAGAATTTTTGATAATATCTGCGATCGCAACTTCTCGATTATCGCTCAATCTCTCAGCCGCTTCGGCACGATATTGAATTTTCTCACTATCTGCCACATCCAGAGGTAAAGGATTTCCAATCGGTTCTACACCCCATCTGCGACGCAACAATAAATTATTGGTGATATTATCCGACTTCACCCTGTGATAAGCAGGACGCTGATTAAGTGCGTCAAACCAAGCATTGATTCGAGGAAAGCGAGGATTCCCTTTGAGATGATATCCTCGATATACAGGTAAATTAGCCGCCAATCTATCTAGATGGGGGCTATACACAATATCAACTAAGCTAAATGTACTGACAAAGTAGGAGCCAGGGTATTTAGCCAAAGCTTGCTCAAGTTCATCTAACTTCGCCTCAAACGCTGTTTGTAAGTTAGCCAACTCATCAGCATCTACAGGTGCTTCTCTCAGAAATTTGTAAGCAATCTCTTTAAAACCGTTAGTCTCAGCTTCTTCAACCAACTGCCTACCAACAGCGTTTTCCTCTGAATTCTCAGGCAATAATGCTGGATGTGGAAACCTTTCTTCTAAAGCTAAGAGAATATCTTTAGATTCATATACTAATTTACCCTCAATTTTGGCTGCTGGGACAAGAGTTGTGGGAACTAGGTCAGTGTACCATTTAGGTTTATTACTTAAATCAATAAACTCCGTTGCAAAGGGAATTTCCTTTTCTTCCAGAGCAAACCAAACTCGTTCGCAGAAAGGACACCAGGAATTAGTATCTCGATAAAGCAAGACTGGCGGTTCTGCGTTTGGAGGAAGTTTATGTAAACTGCTGGGTATTGGTGCAGTAGAAGGAGATTGTCCTGTCCTCTTTACCCTACGCGCAGAGGTATTTTTTCTAGCAGTTTCTAAAACTTCTTCCCAAGTTGATACTGTGTTTTGAATAGACATTTTTTACCTCGCTTTACTAGGAATGCCAGAAAACACAAATAACTGTTGCTCTTTAGGTGCAGCCAAGTTTTCACCAAGGTATCGATGAAGACCAACACCCATATCTCCTGTAGCCGTAAGCTTGAAGTTTACTTCCTCAAATCCAGATGCACTTAAAATTTTCCGTACATTGTCAGAGTAGGTAATACCGTTGGAGTGTCCACGAGTCCAAATGACAAAAGCACCCGGTTTACTCAGAAAACTCAGGTTATCTAGTAAGCGATTGAGTTCAGCTTCCTCAAGATTGCCAAAGACACCACACACAATCACAATATCTGCTGGTACTGCTCCTACATAGTTAGTGGCAAGAGTTGCATCACCATTGATAATCTCAATTTGCTTGGCTAAACCCAAAGACTCTATAGTTGCTCGTCCACGCTCAACTAGATTTGAATTTATTTCAACCAGTCGTGCAGAAACATTCTTCGCACGGGGGTGATTTTTTAAAGTTCCTAATAAATCTCGTCCGTCACCCGCGCAAACACTCACTATTCGGATAGCGCCATCTGGCGACGCATTCAAGCTATAAGCAATATATTCCCGCACGATTTCTAGACGCTGCTGCAATTTTGGCTCAGTATCGTATAGGTCGTGCCATTCATACCAATCTTTTGGCATAAGGGGTGATTCCCGTTTGATGCACACTAGACATGTCCTTAAAACAAAAGTTATGGAAAAATGATACAGAAATAAAAATTAT
>NZ_JAVRCL010000114.1:0-12191 GCF_034530775.1 Nostoc sp. DedSLP04
TCCGCGCTTGGATGGCTCCTCAAGATCAACCCCACGAACAATTTGTATTCCCTGAGGAGGTATTACCACGTGGTAACGCTCTCTAATAGACCAAATATCTTAGGCGGCGCTGGACGCGACCAAGAATCCACCGGGTTTGCCTGGTGGTCTGGTAACGCGCGTTTAATCAATCTATCTGGCAAACTACTGGGTGCTCACGTTGCCCATTCTGGTTTGATTGTATTTTGGGCTGGAGCGATGACTTTGTTTGAAGTCGCTCACTTCATTCCTGAAAAGCCCATGTACGAGCAGGGCTTGATCCTGTTACCTCACCTCGCCACTCAGGGCTGGGGTGTTGGTGCTGGTGGTGAAGTTATCGATACTTTCCCCTACTTTGTTGTCGGTGTACTCCACCTAATTTCCTCAGCCGTCCTTGGCTTTGGCGGTATCTATCATGCCGTTCGCGGTCCAGAAACCTTAGAAGAATATTCTTCTTTCTTTGGTTACGACTGGAAAGACAAGAACAAGATGACCAACATCATCGGATTCCATTTGATTATTTTGGGATTCGGTGCATTGCTTTTAGTGTTAAAGGCAATGTTCTTTGGTGGGTTGTATGATACCTGGGCACCAGGTGGTGGTGATGTTCGGATTATTACCAATCCGACATTGAACCCAGCAGTTATCTTCGGCTATGTAATCAAGTCTCCCTTTGGCGGCGAAGGCTGGATTGTCAGCGTCAATAACTTAGAAGATGTGGTCGGTGGTCACATCTGGGTTGCCTTTATCTTAATTTCTGGTGGTATTTTCCACATTCTTACCAAGCCTTTTGCTTGGTCGCGTCGTGCATCCATCTGGTCTGGTGAGGCTTACCTCTCCTACAGCTTGGGCGCTCTTTCTCTGATGGGCTTCATTGCCTCAATCTTTGTTTGGTTTAACAACACCGTTTATCCAAGCGAATTCTTTGGTCCTACCGGTCCAGAAGCTTCTCAAGCTCAGGCTTTGACCTTCTTGATTCGTGACCAACGTTTGGGTGCTAACGTCGGTTCTGCCCAAGGCCCTACTGGTCTAGGTAAATACCTGATGCGCTCTCCAACTGGTGAAATAATCTTTGGTGGTGAAACCATGCGTTTCTGGGATTTCCGCGGCCCTTGGTTGGAGCCTCTACGTGGTCCCAACGGTCTTGACTTGGAAAAAATCAAGAATGATATTCAGCCTTGGCAAGCTCGTCGCGCTGCTGAATACATGACACACGCTCCTCTGGGTTCTTTGAACTCCGTAGGTGGTGTTGCTACCGAAATTAACTCCTTCAACTACGTATCTCCTCGCGCTTGGTTGGCGACTTCTCACTTCGTACTAGCATTCTTCTTCCTAGTTGGTCACTTGTGGCACGCTGGTCGCGCACGGGCTGCGGCTGGTGGTTTTGAGAAAGGAATTAACCGTGATACTGAGCCAGTGATGTTTATGGACGACCTAGATTAGGTTGTAAAGTTTATTTCATCACTGACAATTAATTTAAAAGCTCTTGCATAAAAGCAAGGGCTTTTTTTATAGGAAAATTAGTAATCTATTAATTAAAATGAGCGACTTGCCAAGGTAACTAATCTATGAACGATTCCAATTTTATTGATGCTTTGCGATGGACATCTGAAGCTAAAGAAAAGTTACAAAATATTCCCTTTTTTGTCCGCTCTCAAGCTAAAGCCAGAATTGAACAGCTGGCTCGTGAAGCCGGCCAAGATGTTGTGACTGCTGATTTGGTAGAACAGGCTAGGCTTGAGTTTGGACAATAAATCAGGAGTCAGAATTCAGAATTGGTAAATACTCTACCAATAAAGGGATAAAGTTTTAAGGCGAGAATATTCTAGTCAATTTAATTCATAATTACGAATTACGAATTATTATCAACTTCCTCCTACATTCATCGCTGCTAAAACAGCCTTCTGGCTTACATCTCTGTAAACGGTATTCAAATATTTCATTACCACATCACTCGAAGTTGAATTTACTGCGTTTTCCTCTTCCTTTGCTAGGGGAATCGCTCCCAAGACATCTAATATCGTCTCGCTGCTAGACGGTACAATCACTACTAAAGATGACTCTAGTGGCTCGTTGTATTGCCAGAAAGAGTCAATTTTTACTGAATATTTGTTATTAGTAATTGACTGTTGAACATCAGGCGTTTCTGTAGTATTGGGTTCAATCTTGGCACTACGTAATTTACGCAAATCGCTGATAATTTGCTCTTTGGAACGTCCGCGTAATTGAAATAGTACAAAGGGGTCTTCACTGAAGCGATCGCCTAACTGATAGTATATCGCACCAATGTGTTTACAAGGATTTGCTTTATCAGGACAAGAGCATTTACTGTGAACGTCACCAAGGGTAAATGGAAATATCGAAAGACCATTAGCTGTGAAGACTTCTTCTATATTTTGTGGCATTTCTCCTGCTAGTAGCTTGGCAGCAAAAATTGCCCTTTGTGACATGGTTTCAATTACATAACCCCACTGTTCATCGGTAAATGGTTCAAGGGAAAGGGAAACTTTATAGGGTTCTACTTCACTGCCTTGCACCTTAGCCAATACTTTTGCACCTTTAAATTCGATGCTCAGAACATTTCCTTGACGAGCATAATTTCTCGCACGTTCTAAACGCTTTTTAAAACGATAGGAATCTAGCAAATCTAGCCATTGTTGTGACCACCATTCTCGACTTGCTTGTAATGTGTAATTAGTCATGATTTTACCTTTAAAATTATTGGATAATATTGAAATTCAGTCATTAATTATGAATTTATAAATCAAATAATAGAAATAAGACTATACCGCTACAAGTGTTTCTTCAAAACTTAAAGTTACCCTCAGATAAATTAATGAGTGTATTAATCCAATGCAAATCATTTTTTGCATCTCGATTTAACCGCAGCATGTCGTGAAGGTTCATTACTTGGTATTGATATCTATTGAGTAAAGCGTTCAATACATTAAGAATAGATGTCTGATCTAGGGAAGGGTAGGAGTGTTTTAGAACCTCAATTAACATCTGACTGCCGCGCTGTTCAAAGTGAGCAGATGGAGACATGGAAGAAGGATTTTTGAGGAAATAATCGTCAATTTGCATCATGCTTCCGCGAAAATTGTCCAGCAGTGATTGTGCATAGAAAAGTTCTCCACGCATGACTCGACGATATACTTCCTCGGCTTGTGCTAGCCCTTTGCCGATCAGTCGATTCACCTCATCAACATCTAGTGTAAACTCTAAGCCAGAAGAAGCTTCAATAACTTGGTGTATTAACTTTTTAGGATCGTAAATAACTTGAACAGGTTGTAAGTACCAAGGGGAGGGCTGAAGATTCTCTGGCTGGTAGTAAAGGACATCGATTTTATTGAATGGATGGAAGTGAGAGACGCAAACCCATCGAATTCCTGCTGGCCACTCGTTGTATAGCCATTCTCCCCAGTATTTAGGAGCAGAAAAACGCTCATCAAGAAATTGCTCGTATAATTCTGGTTGAACAACAACTCTAAAATCAATATCAGAGAATTCATCGGTTGTCCCTGATGCTATAGATCCTTGAACGAATAAAGCCTCAACACCTTTCTTCACTATAAAATAATCAATGACTTTTTTAAGTAAATGTTGACGTGCTGAATTTAACTCGTCTGCATTAAGTTTCATCCTTCATCCTCGTCAATTACTGCGCTGCGATCGAGTATTAGTAAGTTGCGAAGTTGGTCTGTATCCAGTTCAGTTAACCATTCTTCACCAGCACCAACAACTTGTTCAGCTAGTTGTTTCTTACTTTCGATCATGTCATGAATTTTTTCTTCTAAAGTGCCTGTGCAGACAAATTTATGTACTTGTACATTCCGGGTTTGACCAATCCGAAATACTCTATCTGTGGCTTGATTTTCTACAGCTGGGTTCCACCATCTATCAAAGTGGAATACATGATTTGCTCGTGTTAAATTCAGTCCGACACCACCCGCTTTCAGAGAAAGAATCATAATCGGTGGCCCTTGAGGATCGTGTTGGAAACGGTCGATCATTTCCTCCCGTTGTTTTTTGCTGGTGCTGCCATATAAAAAGAATATTTCTCGTCCTAACTGTTTTTCTAAATAGGGTTTAAGTAATTTACCCCACTCAGCAAATTGTGTGAAGATTAAAGCGCGATCGCTTTCTGCTAAAACTTCTTCTAACATTTCTTCTAGGCGCAGAAGTTTGGCTGAATTATGTTGCTCTAATGTCGCTTCTTTCAAATATTGGGCTGGGTGATTGCAGATTTGTTTGAGTTTGATTAGTAAAGCCAAAATCATCCCCCGGCGTTGCAATCCTTCAGCAGATTCAATCTCTACTAAAGATTGTTCGACAATTTGTTGATAAAGTGCAGCTTGTTCGCCAGTTAAACCGCAAAATACGGTCATTTCTTGCTTATCTGGTAAATCTTGAATGATGTCGCGATCGCTTTTCAATCGCCGCAGTATAAATGGTTGCACTAATGAACGTAATTGAGTCAAAGAAGCTGTATCACCATACTTTTCAATTGGCATGGCAAACCGACGCTGAAAAAATTGCTTATTGCCTAAATACCCTGGATTGAGAAAATCCAAAATAGACCATAGTTCTTGCAGTCTATTTTCTACTGGTGTCCCCGTCAACGCAATGCGAAATGTCGCTTCTAATTCCCGGACTGCTTTTGACTGCTTGGCCTCTGGGTTTTTCACATTCTGGGCTTCATCTAAAACAATTATTTGCCAAGATACGCTTTGCAATGACTTGATATCTCGATGAAGAAGTGAGTAGCTGGTAACGATTAAATCATGCTTTTTCACTGCTTCTAAAAAGGCTTTCCCTTTTGGGCGTTTGTCACCGTGATATTGCAAAATTTTCAGGCTTGGTGCAAATTTATTTACTTCCCTTTCCCAGTTGCCTAAAACAGAAGTTGGACAAACTAGCAGTGTTGGATTTTCTAGTGCATCCTGTTCTTTCAAGTGCAGCAGAAAAGCAATGAACTGCACAGTGTTATGGCAAATAATATTGTTAGCGACAAAATTATGATGTTCGTTAACTTCAAAGTCATAAACCCATCCATCATAATCTATGTTCTCTATTGATTCTATCCGGCAATAAAATACCTCTTGGTCGAGAAGACATTGCAAAGACTGTCTTGTTAAGCTCAACTGTTCTACATCTAGGTTGCTATATGCTGACAAAGTTTGAGTTGTCCACTTAGAAGGTTTTAGTAGCTGATACTGTTCTTGGGCTTCTCCACTAATCATCTGGCTCATCCCAGCTATTACTCGCTGTAAGCTATCTCTAGAAAATTGCTGTGAACCATTAATGTAAACAGTGTTGTGCATCCCAAAATGCCGCAACGGTAGCCCTGTAGCCGTGACTGTTTGAGCAACAATATCAGAAGCAGGAATTCCTTCAATATTTGTGTTGCTGACCAGTTGACAAATTTGTTCTAATTTGCTCTGTTTTTCTGAGTTATTAAAACCAATTTCTTGCAAAAATCTGCGGGCAGAATTTCCTCCTATTACACCAATATAGTAGGTGCGTAAAGTACGAGTTCCATTCGTGGCACACTTCAGTTTGGGCGATATTCGCAACCAAATGCCGAAGCGCCGCAACAGTGCAGAAACTTGCTGAATCAGTAAAGCTGAAGCTGTAGCAATTTCGATACTTACCATACTCAAAACAACAGCAGATTCAGCATCAAAATAATTTTGTAAAAATATCCGCACACTATCCAAATCTGCCTGCATAATGAAGGGCGGAATAGATTTTTCTGCCGAGAGCTTACCCCAAACATAACCTTTAGCTTCTAAGAATCCCCGATAGGCTTGGCTGTTAACTCGAAGAGCAGAAACTCTGTTAGGGAAGGTAGAGATATTAGGGCTGTTAATTTTGAGGTTATAGCGGTTTTGAATGCGTTGGCAAATCTGGAGTAGATCCTCTAATACTTTGGTGTCTTTTTGGGATATTGTGACTCTTCCCACATCGGGTAGTTCATGCCCTTCAGCAATCTGCCAAGCAAGAAACTTGACTAAATCAGGGTCTTGTGGTTGTCCATTCCAGAGCATTTTACTTGGTACACAAACGTAATCGCCCACCTGTAAATTATTTGTCCAACCTTTACTTGTTAGTAACTTATGACGATGAGTGATAGTGATACTATTACCGTCTTCTAAGGTAATTTTTCGTAATTTCTCGCAGACTTGCTGCCGATACAACCGCCTAACATTAGCCTGGACAATTTTGCCAGTTTTTTCATCTATGGAATTAACTAGTAATTGCTTTGTGGGGTTAGCCCAAAATCCTTCACCGTCAAAGTCTGTTTCTCCAGCGTGAGTTGTCCAGATTGTCTCGGCTGTGCGTAACAATCCATTTACATTTACTAAAGTATCATTTGCTACGCATTTACCGAGTCCCATATCGTCGGCGAGACACGCTCCTAAGCCCCAACGTTCCAAGAAGGATAGCCAAGCAGCACCACGTTCTTGATAAGGTCGCAATTGTCCTTTAAAAGCTGCTGGTGTGGGCAAAGGTGCGATCGCTTGATTATTGTTTAACGCCCCAATTAACTCTTGCAATGCCCCAGATGCCTCAAAGCTAACCACTGGTAATTTTTCAATTACCTGGGTATCCCCTCTACTGAAACGCAAGGCATCTTCCAAGGAAAGCGCCATTTGGTCTTTGCGAGTGGTAAAAAATGTTTGGGCTGTCTTGATATCTTGAGGGCGCAATTCCACCCACTCGCCGTTAATTTCCACTAGCGGACTATTTAAAGCCACAAGTTTATCAAACTCAGCTTTAGAAATAGTTTGTCCACCAATTGCCAATTGCCATTGGAAATTTAGTAGACTTTGCAATCCTAAACGCCCCTGCTTTTTCTTTGGGGTTTCGGCAGTAATTTTCAAACCCAAACGATTTGCCCATCCTTCACGGTTCGCTAAACTGGGAGGCAAAATTACTCCCAAACCACTGTCTTCTAACCTCCAAGCTACAGCCTTGATAAACTCATAAGCTTGCATGGGGGTGATACGAGAAAATTGGGGATATTCGGTTTCAAAACTGGGTGCGATCGCTGGATATAAACGGGAAGCTACCCCCAAACCTCGCAAAAATGTTTCTTGTGGTTGGTCAATTATCCGATTTTCATAAACCAATCTTTCAACTGGATTGTTCCAAATAGTTGCTGCATCCACTAAAAACTCTAAATCGTCAGCCGCTTGCAAAAAATACGCCAATGTCCAATCTGTTTCGCCAGACTCTGGAGAACGCAGTTGAAAACAGGTACGAAATAGACTTTTAAGAGTTAATTGGTATTGTAGCGGCATAGTCCAAGCCTTCAGTGCCGCTTCCAGCCTTTCCACTTCAATTGCATCTGCATTGACTATATGAGATGCAGTAGTTAAGGCTGGCAACCACTGTCGCACCCCAGACGGTAAAGATGCAATTGCCTTAGCTTCAATTGGAGGTTGAGAACCTACCATTTCTCTCACTTGGGCATCTATCGTACTGTTGAGAAATCCCAAAAGTAATTCTTGAGGTTCTGTGGGAAAGTCTACATAAAGTAGGGATTGGGAAAACTCCTCCCCAGCCCCCACTTCTTCTTGATAAGTGCGACAAACCAACGGTATATTCCCAGAAAATCTTTCTAGGCGGGTTCCATCTACTGCACTATCTAGAAGTACTCGCCACTTAGCAGCAAATGCACCATCTGATTTTCGGTCAATTGTTGGTAAAAACTTACACCGGGAGATTAAATCTAAACTCCATCGGGCAACCTGCGACCAAAAGCGTAAATCTCCACCCAAAAAAGCATCTTCCCCTTTCGCAGCATTTAGGGGAATAGCAGCGAGAAATTTTACTGCTTCGCTGGGGTTGAGACAAAAACCTTCAACTCGCCACGGTTGCAAATATTGCGGGGAGTCTGTATTTTCCCCTAAGCTAGCAGAATGTACAGGGAAAATCGCTGTTGTTCCTCGATCGCTACCTTCTGGGATATAAGTTGGTAGGGCAATGATTTGAGAGTGTGTTGGTAAACCGATCTCAGGCGCGCTGGCGGCTTTGCGCGTTCGCTTAGTAGTTGCGATCGCTTTGCCCGTCGCAGGCATGGCAACTTGAGGTTTTTGAATGAAGTTGGTAATTGCCATGTTCTGGGAAGGCAACCACTCACTCAACTCAACTGATGTCATTGCCAATGGATGTACTGGGATATCTCCAGATCCATTAGACTCGAAATTCACTCGTGGCGATCGCCAAGTTTCCCCCCAAATAAATAAACAACCATTTTGATTTTTTAGTAACCAATTACAGTGTAAAATCGCCATTTGCTAACTACTCAGATTTTCCCAAAACTCTAGAATTAAAATCACAATTATTCTACTTTTTGCATCTTCTCAAGAAGATTTATTGTCTAAAATTCTCATATAATAAATATTTCAGTAATTATTCCACATAAACACTGTTAATAATGAATTTTCCCCTAATTAAAGTCTTAAAAAATGGGATGTTAGTGGAACTGGATTATATGCATCCTCAAGAACACGAGGTTGTAAGAGCATTACTCAATGTTGTAATTTTTGAAGGTAAAACCTATCCTCAAAAGCAACCTCTCTCTCCTACAGAATTTTCAGCTTACTGGTTAAGCAAGGATGCCTTTGTTGTCAGGACATCTGTTATAGATCCTACACACAAGCCAAAAGAAATATTAGGGGCGTTTTATTTAAAGCCAAACTTTCCCGGTCGGTGTAGCCATATTTGCAACGCTGGTTTTATTGTACAACCTGAGTTACGCGGTCAGGGTTTAGGACGGTTCATGGGAGAGGCTATGCTTTCGATCGCAACAAACCTGGGCTACGAAGCAGTAATGTTTAATTTGGTCTTTGAGACTAATATACCTTCAATTACACTTTGGCAGTCGTTAGGATTTGAGATTATTGGGCGAATTCCGGGCGCGGCGAAGCTAGAGAATGGGCAGGTAGTAGACGCGCTAATCTTGTATCACACGTGTTGAACGACTTGTTTATCTTTGTATGTAACCCAAGTCAGCCATAAGGCATAAATGTTAGGATTGCCACAGAAAGAGAATAGCGAAAGAGAAGGAAAAAAAACTGAATGGCAGAAGTTGATAAGTCAATATCCTTCGATGGAAGGGATATTCGACTGAAAGTAGGCCTATTAGCTCCCCAGGCTGGTGGGTCGGTTTTGATAGAATCAGGGGACACATCCGTTTTAGTGACGGCTACGCGATCGCAAGCCAGAGAAGGCATTGATTTTCTTCCCCTTACTGTAGATTACGAAGAAAGGCTATATGCCGCAGGTAGGATTCCCGGCGGGATCATGCGGCGCGAAGGTCGTCCACCAGAAAAAACAATTCTCACCAGCCGTCTTATAGACCGTCCCATGCGTCCTTTGTTCCCCTCATGGTTGCGGGATGACTTGCAAATTATTGCCTTAACGCTGTCGATGGACGAGTTAGTTCCACCCGATGTGTTAGCAGTTACAGGCGCTTCCATCGCTACCCTGATTGCCCAAATTCCTTTTAATGGGCCAATGGCAGCAGTGCGGGTTGGTTTAGTGGGAGATGATTTCATTATTAACCCCACTTATGCAGAAACCGAAGCTGGAGATTTGGATCTGGTAGTAGCAGGTTCACCACATGGCGTGATCATGGTGGAAGCGGGAGCCAATCAGTTGCCAGAGCGAGATATTCTTGAGGCGATTGACTTTGGTTATGAAGCAGTGCGGGACTTAATCAAAGCGCAGCAAGATTTAATCGCCGAACTGGGTCTAGTAATAGTGCAAGAAGCACCACCAGAAGTAGACCAAACGCTAGAAAATTATATCCGCGATCGCGCCAGCGGCGAAATTAAGAAAATCCTGTCTCAATTTAGTTTCACCAAACCCCAACGCGATGCAGCTTTAGATGTCGTCAAGGATGAAATTGCCGCGACGATTAGCGAACTGCCAGAAGAAGACCCAATTCGAGTTGCTGCAACTGCAAATAAGAAGGCACTTGGTAACACTTTTAAAGATATTACCAAACACTTCATGCGGCGACAAATCATCGAAGATAACGTCCGCGTTGATGGTCGTAAACTCGATCAAGTGCGTCAGGTTTCTTGTTTAGTTGATGTCTTACCAAAGCGAGTCCACGGCAGCGGTTTATTTAACCGAGAACTAACTCAGGTATTATCCACTTGTACTCTGGGTACACCTGGGGATGCTCAAAACCTCAACGATGACATGCAGCTAGATCAGCACAAGCGTTATCTGCATCATTACAACTTCCCCCCCTTCTCAGTCGGTGAAACCAAGCCAATGCGGGCCCCAGGAAGGCGTGAAATTGGTCACGGGGCATTGGCAGAACGAGCGCTAATACCTGTGATACCGTCAAAAGAACAATTTCCCTACGTGATTCGCATCGTATCGGAAGTACTTTCTTCTAACGGTTCCACCTCAATGGGTTCAGTCTGCGGTTCCACCCTCGCCCTGATGGATGCTGGTGTACCAATTATCAAACCCGTCAGCGGCGCGGCAATGGGTCTGATTAAAGAAGGGGACGAAGTACGAGTCCTGACCGATATCCAAGGCATTGAAGACTTTTTGGGCGACATGGACTTCAAAGTTGCCGGAACGGATACCGGGATTACCGCCTTGCAGATGGATATGAAAATCTCCGGTTTGTCTTTGGAGGTTATAGCCCAAGCCGTCCACCAAGCCAAAGCAGCCCGGTTGCACATTCTGGAGAAAATGCTCGCCTGCATTGACACACCACGGACTGAAACCTCACCTTATGCTCCACGTCTGTTAACAATCAAGATTGATTCAGACATGATTGGTTTGGTCATCGGGCCTGGAGGCAAGACTATTAAGGGCATCACAGAGGAAACGGGTGCAAAAATTGACATCGAAGATGATGGCACCGTGACAATTTCCGCTGTGGATGAGAACAAGGCCAAGAGAGCCAGAAATATCATCCAAGGTATGACCCGCAAGTTGCACGAAGGGGATGTCTACGCCGGACGCATTACTCGGATTATACCGATAGGTGCATTTGTGGAATTTTTGCCTGGAAAAGAAGGCATGATTCACATATCTCAACTAGCTGACTACCGCGTTGGCAAAGTTGAGGATGAAGTAGCGGTAGGCGATGAAGTGATTATCAAAGTGCGCGAAATTGATAATAAAGGTCGCATTAATCTCACCCGCTTGGGTATTCACCCAGATCAAGCAGCAGCAGCAAGAGAAGCAGCGGCGGTGAATCGGTAACTCGATTTGGGATTTTAGATTAGATTAAATCTAAAATCCGCGATGCCTATCGTGAAGGCATCGCCGTATGCTTCTCTAATTTGAAAAATTACGAATTACGAACTTATACTGAGCGACTTGTGCCGAGCGAAGCCGAGGTAAGTCGAAGTATTACGAATTATTTTAACGACTTTTCTAGTGTTTTTGGCTCTGGTAGTTGACCGTCAGCCAAAGATGATTAAATCAGCATTTCTAAAACTTCTTGAGCATTTTTGAAAGCTTCTTCGTAAGTATCTCCGTGAGTATGACAAAATCCCCATTCAGGAAGACTCACAACAAAACACTCATCTTCATCAGACCACTGAATAACGATTGTATATTTCATATTTACTCATACACTCTTTTACTTCTCTAATTCTGCCAACTTCTGTTGAGCAAAGTTTCGCACTTCCTGATCTGGGTCATTCTCTACTTTGTCGCGCAACAATGGTAAAGTCTGGGGATGTTGAGGAAATTGCTTGATAATTATCTCCAGTGCAACGCGCCGAGGGTTGGAATTAAACGGGGAATTATGCCTATCTTCAAAGGAGTCATTTACAGCACAGTTGTAGTAAATTTCAAACAACTTAGGCTGATTTCTAAAGTGTTTGGTTAATGCTTGGATGGCTGCACGTCGCACATTCCCATTATCATCAGCAGTGGCGCGGTCTTTGAGAATCGAGCGGGTGTCCGGGTCATCTTTGAAATTGCTGGTTAATGTTTCGATGGCTGCACGTCGCACATTCCCATTATCATCAGCAGTGGCGCGGTCTTTGAGAATCGAGTGGGTGTCCGGGTCATCTTTGAAATTGCTGGTTAATGCTTCGATGGCTGCACGTCGCACATCCTCTTCATCATCAGCAGTGGCGCGGTCTTTGAGAATCGAGTGGGTGTCCGGGTCATCTTTG
>NZ_JAVRCL010000115.1:0-10483 GCF_034530775.1 Nostoc sp. DedSLP04
ATTAACTCAGCCCTGCTGGGTCGTTTTGCATAGCTTAGTCTAAACTCCAGTAAAAAGTCTAGCGTTTCAGCCAGAATGGTATCTGAGGTGGATTCAATTTCTTGGAGAAGCAATTCTTTGATAGTCATAGTGAGTATCTCCTAAAGATGTATGGGGAATCCAGGAATAGCTGCATCAGTCTTTTTCATTATCGCAATAGTTTCTTTCAGCGTTAGTACAATGCGTTCCAGCCATTCAGCAACGCATCAGTCTAATTTAGAATTTCGCCTTGGCGTAAATTCGTCAATTAGTAAATCTATATTTTCACCTTGCTGCCATTTTATCCAGACAGCCATAAGAAAATCTACCAATTCGCTTTTATCAATCTCTACGCCACGTCTTTTGAGTTTAAGTAATTCTTCCTCTACATCTAAATCTGTTGAGCGTTTCACATAGTAAGTGCGCCCAATCCAAGCATCATCAGACCGCTTTCCAGTTGCAGGTCTGCCACGTTTGCTCTTTTCAGAAGGAGTTGCTGCTGGTGTGGGTGGTGTTGAAGTTTGTGTCACGTTACTCTCTGTGGTTGGCTCAGTCGGAAGTTCTGGCTCAATTTGTGCTTCCTCTTTGGTTTCAAATAACTTTTTAAAAGGGCTAGGTTTAGGGTTGCTCATGACAATATCTCCTTACCCACCTCTTGATACTCCCGCCATGCTATTTTGCTGCTGCGGTCTTTTACTTGGTAAACTGGCAGCCCCTCCAGTGCCGCTTTTTCATAAACAGCAAATCGTCTAATCCCATGTTGAAATAGTGGTATTCCCTCTGCCTCTAATGCTTCGCGTGCTTGCTGTCCGGTTAAGCGGGGGGCTGGGGGAATGATTGTAAGCAACACACGATAGCGATCGCTCCCCAATGATTTAAGTGCGCCTACAGTCTGCAACAGTGCATCCATCGCTAAAGCATCAGGGGTAGTAGGCAATATTAATAAATTACACCCATCGGCAAGAGCTTCTAAATCTTCGTGGCTTGGCCTAGCTGCTGTGTCAATAACTACATGGTCAAAATTACGGCTGTGCATAGGAGCTTGTAGTAAATCCACAACTTTAAAGGGTAATGCTCCTCGCTTTGCCCATCCTGTAGCACTGTGGTTTGGGTCGCCATCAACTAGCAAAGTACTGCCATGCTGAGATAGATAGCAAGCAATATGGATGGCGCTTGTCGTTTTAGCGACACCTCCCTTGAAACTGGCAAGGGTGATTATCACGAGATGTACTCCAGTAAATGCTGCTAGTTTACTCTTAAAATGGCGAAAATTTGTATTTCTTTATTTATAAAATGTTAAAATGGCGAAAATACAAAATTTCACCAATTCAAAAATATAAAATATCCTAAGTAGCAACCGTCAGCTTGGACGGACTAAACCTGAACAGAAGACAGTTTGACTTTACTCCTGATTATCAGGTTGCTTCGCTCTCTTCGGATGGTCTACTGGTTAGTACAGTCTGCGTGAGCTATTTAAATTGGCAATAACACAAATAGCTAGCAATACAACAATATATATTTTCGCCAATTCAAAATAAAAGTAGCACATTTTACCACCTAAGTCTGCTTGCAGTTTTGACGGTAGGGTTGCGTCCTAAGAATCACAGCGCATCTAAGAAAGCATATTTTTGACTTTGGGAAAAAGCGTGAAACCTTCTGCCGAATGCTCCTAAAGCTCAAAAGTTCCCCTACAGTCTCAACATACATTCTTAATTTTTACAGCATATCAATAGTTACAGTCTTGCCACCTCAAGTAAAAGTCCCAGATCAATAGTCTAGAAAATATTTCTAAAATTTAATATTTTTATATATCTAACTCGTATATTCAGCGTTACTATTATAAAAATTCTATTTTTTACGGTAGTAACTGGTGATCAGACTCAATATATCCACACTGGAGCAAATTTCTGCTGGTCTAATCAGGGTTCAAGCACGTCAGGGGAGGCTTTATCCTTACCCTCAAGACTTGCAACTGGGTTACGACAAGGTAGTTTTAGCATTTATAGTGGGGGGTAAAGCAGGAGATGTACCAGATAGTATTCCAGAGTTTTACGAGCTTTGCGAACAGCCCTTTGAAGAATGGGGAGTGGAAATTGACGACGAAATAGACTCAAGCGACTCTTTGCTTTTTTTAGGGGAACCTACGGAATTAACGATTGAATTAGCAGAAGCTTTTGGTGGGAGTGTACTGAGCCAAGAACAAACTAAAATTGCCTCTGTCTTACTGCAACACTGTCAGTCACACCCACAAGGGGTACAAATTTACACCAAATTCCGAAGGTTTATTATTGAGCATCCTGTTTTGTCGAACCAGGAGTTTGTAGAAGCAAAAGGGTATTTTGGACTGGGTGTTGGGCTGTCCGATCTGTTAGATGAGTGCTACGAACCTGTACCGAGTTGCTATGAGTTAGAGAAAAACTTCTATGCCTGCCCGTACTGTTATGCGCTGGCCGGAGTAAATCCTCAAGGGCAAGTAATTGCAAACTCTAGTTGTAACCGTTGTCCACCCGGACGCAGGCTCAAGCGCAAAGTAAAACTACCAAGTGACTGCCTAAAACTCAAACGTGGCATCGAACGCTTTTGGTTTTACCCCGGACGTGCGGAAATTCAACTCTTTAAGAAGTTAGTAGATTTGGGGCTGGAGGTTGAACTTTATCCACAGTGCGATCGCTATGACTTGAGAATTAAGTTTGCTGATGGTGAAGTATGGGCGCTCGATTTGAAGGATTACTCTAATCCCTATCTACTAGTAAGGAATTTAGGTGATGAACCAATACCCAGCGAACCATCTTGGGATGTTGCATATATCGTCATCCCTGCGGAGCGGAAGAAAGACCGTCCTGCTTATCTTAAAGAACTGAAATCACGATGGCGGTGGGAGAATGTTAAACCGATCTTCGATGATGCCGTTTTTGCACTTGCTAAGAAAAAAGCGGGTGTGCGCGAAGTGGAAGTGCAAGCGAGCAAAGCTGAGGTGGAGAGTGATACATCTGCTACTAATAGTAAGCAAAGCGACACCAATACAGAAGGCGACACACGTTCTACCAATAGTAAAACTCTTGAGGAGAAAAGTACAAAGCGCGGTCAAAGTCCCACTACAAATAAAGGGAGAAAGACATGAGAGAAACAAGGTCTTGGCGCTACAAAGCTACAAAATCCCTGCAAAAACAAACGAGTTTACATAAAGACCAGATTGAGGCGTTGCTCGATTTAGAGCTATGCTTGTTTGCTATTGAAAAGTTAGGTGTTCAATCAGAACTTGAAACAGCAATTTCTCTATGGCTACTAATATCTAATCGATTTTATCTGTTCCCGCGCTTGGCTTTGTTGGTGAAGACAGTAGAAGCAAAGAGAACGCTATTTAATCTCAGGCAGTTGGTTCCGTATTTAACAAACCAAGATGTTACAGAACAGTTGCTAAAGTTATACAACCAAATTCCCTCGAAGTACCGAGCCTACGATGTTGATGATAAGACTTATCGGTTCACTCGAAAATCCATGCCTTCTATCTGGGGCAACCGTTTTGAGGGTTTTGAAGACTTGCTTGGTAACAAATTGAAGTATCGCCAGCGTACTGTTAAATATGCAGAACCCGGCAAAGAATATCGCTTTCGGTCTGGAGATAACACTTACAGTATCAGAATTCCAAAGGATTTGCCCTTATGCCAAGGCAGGGTTCTATCAGTACATCGCGAGAATAATAAAGCAATCTCTGTCACACGGAAGGAAATGGAGTCGGCTGCAAATCTTCTAGATGAATGCTGCGGTCAAGACCATAAAGGGCGTTTGTCAGATATCATCCTTGAGCATTTTCAAGGAATGGGGTTTGCTGAAATCGATACAATAGTGTTCGACGGGGTAAAAAACTTAGTTGGGCTGCTAAATGCAGGTAAATCAACACTAATTGAAATTCTGACTGTAGCAGTAGCAAAAAAAGGGCAGCGAGTTGGCATTGTCTTTAACGAAGTTGTGACGTGCCTAAGAATGGCTAGTCTACTTAAAAAAGTCGGTTTACGAGTATCGGTAGTAATTGGTCAAAGGAATCGAAAAGTTCATATTGAGAACTGGCATAGTGTAGATGGTGGGATGGACGGCTTCACACACTTATCTACAGCTTGTCCCTTAAGCCAATACTTTCAACCTTCAAATCCTCCTTCTCCTCCGTGCTTTGATTTAAGAGAAGTAAAAGACTCGGACGACAGTAATAATACCAGTAACGGTAATAGTAATAACAATAGTAATGGGGATAGTGTAAAAGTTTGTCCCCTGATTGGGCAGTGTCCAAGACACCGAGATACTAACGAACTTGCTGACTCAGATGTCATTTTGACAACAGTAGCCGCTGCTATATTCACTCGTCCTCTACCGCACGTAAGTCCACAGTCAATTACCTACTATGAATTGATGTACCGGACTTGTAGCGTCGTGTTTTTTGACGAGTGCGACAAGGTGCAATCAAACCTCGACTCAACATTTTTACCTGCTATCAAACTAATTGAGAGAGGGAGTAATGGGTTTCTAGACCAAGTAGTAACATGGACGCGAGCAACTAAGCTGCGTAATTCTAGAAACGACCTGCGGCAGCTTACTTTTGGGCAATTCAATCATGCTCTGCAAAATGCTGATACGCTTGTTGATAATATTTGCACGCAATTGCAACTATCCCCTGATGAAAGCGACTGGCTGGCAGAGAAATTCTTTACCTGTTCGTCCATTGCTAGAGATTTTGTATTAGAAATTGCCAAGGCTGAGGGCATAGATACTGAGTCATCTACTTTCATTCTTGATAAAAGCCCTGTTTATCAGGAGTTAGCTGATTTTCTGCAAGGCGATTGGAAAAACTCCTGGCTTGCTGAGTATGCAATGAGACTTCAGAGCGAAAACTACCAAGAACAGCAGGAAACAATTACAAAGATACAAACAGAACTTTTGAAAAAAGGCTGGTTGAAGGCAATTCAAGATAAGTGGGGATTTTGTAGCAAGTTTGCATTGTTCCTAAAATTAGTCCTTTTCGTGTCATTTTTTCAACAGTCAATCAAAACCGCTTACGGACTTGAGCAACAAGTAGACGGAGCCGAGGAAATCGTTTTTTTCAACCGTATTCCACGGGATTTTTACGGGTTAATACCGGGACTAGCATCTGGTTTGGTTTGCGGGTTCAAGCTGGAACGGCAAGAGAATCAATTGACACTTTGGTACTTCCAAGGACTCGGACAAGGGCGCTGGCTGTTGGAAAATTTTTCCCACGTCTTTGCTGATGAAGGTACTCAAGGAGCGCACGCTTTGTTACTAAGTGGTACAAGTTGGGCTGGGCAAAGTCCTATTTATCATGTGGAAAACCAAGTAGATTACTTGCTACGTCCAAGGGTTAGGAAAGCTATAGAAGCAATTTCCGAAAGTAGTTTCCACTTTTCTCCTTGTTACTATCCAGATGCCTTGCCTGTGCGGGTTTCTGGGGCAACAAATAAGGAAGAAGCCCTGTTGCAGGTAGTGCGATCGCTACTTCGTAAAACTGACATCCTACAACGTGATTTTGACACGCTACCTGAAGGTAGAAAGCGTTTAATTTGGTATGTCAATAGTTACGAGCAGGTTGATTTCGTTTACAACGCCATCAAAAGCATTGATACTAGCTCGTATTGGAAAGAGCGGATGGCAGCTTTAACTTCACGATCGCCACTAGAGGAAATTGACGAATCTTTGATTTCTCGCAGTAATATTGAAAATTTTGCTGATACTAATCGAGCGATTTTGATTGCACCAATAGCAGCGATTGGGCGGGGTAAGAACATGTTAAATCAGGAAGGACTGAGTGCATTTGGCGGAGCATATTTTTTGGTTCGTCCACATCCCGCACCTGATGACCTTGATTATAAATTTCGACTGGCATTGTGGAGAGAAAGAAAAGCGATAGCAGAAGAGAGGGAAGGAAACTTTATTGATGTTTGCGACTCTTGGCGTAGCGAAGGCTATGGCATCTTTCTCAAAAGTCTTGACACCATCTTGCAATATTCCCACAAGGGACTATCCAAAGAAGTACGCGAAGGACTGATTTGGAGTTTGATGGTGCTTACCTGGCAGGCGATCGCCCGGACAATTCGTGGTAATCAGCCGACTTTAATTCGTTTTATCGATGCAGCATGGGCACCCAACCTTGCCCAGAAGAAAGCTGAAACTGAAAAAGAATCCTTACTTAAAGGATTTAAGTATGTTCTGCAACCGTACTTTGCTAAAACCAGAACAGGCTATGACGCTCATGACATCGCGCTAGTGCGATCACTTTACGAACCTTTTTACCGTGCATTGGAGAAAATAGATGGCATATAACTCTATACAATTATTTGCACTTCAAATACCGACTAAGATATCACTTACATTCGATTTGTATGCGTTGGCTGTCCCGAAGAAGTGGAAAGATTTATTTTCTAGATTACAGAAATACAAGCATGACAAAAATTATGTTTTACCACCTATAGAATGTCTTAACCAAGCACTAACAATTTCAATTGATGATGAAATTTTATTTCCTTCCCCAAATGCATTTAGATTAACATCTAATACCCATTGGTTTTATTCTAAGTCTAACAACATCTCCAAAGAATATATTGTGAATGTTGTCAAGAACTGGTTAAATGTTTCATTTAAAGACTTAGATTGTTTAACCACGAGTGATATCCAAGAAATTCATTCACTTTCGGCTCATGACTTGGAATTTCAGCAGGTAAAAATCCCTGAAACTGTATGGAGTATTGAAGGTGGAGAATTAAAAACTGATCCTTTGTACTATAGTCTCATCCCTTATTTGATTGCTAGTGCAATAGTAGCAGAGCCGCTATCTTTAATCGATACAAACAGCAATCAAGTTTTTGAAACATTACAATTTCATGAGTGTGTAGTAGAAAAGTCTAATGTTCAAGAAATTATCAGTTGGCCACCAACGATTATTACTCAAGACAAAAAGAAGAAAGGTAGTGAAGAGAAAGAAAAACCAACACACTATTACTCTTTCTTACTGAGATTCGCATTCCACTACAATTTAAATGGAGAACCCTACCTTACTTGCGATTACGGTATTAGGCGTTGGGTTAGTTGGGAGTTAGGCTATCTTAGTACAGGTAAGACTGTTTATATCAGTCCTACAAACTCTAAAAGATTTGCCCCTTGCAAGTTAAAATACATGGGTAAACAAAGGGGTATAGATTTTGAAGGTAATCTTGTAAATTTGCTAAAATCCCTTAACTTTAAAGATAAATTTAACGCTCAAGATGTAGTTCAAACACCCTATAAAAATAACGATTTGGCTTGGGGTGTAGTTTACGGTAACACAATATCACGCTCGCATAATGCAGAAGATGGACTTTTTCCAAAAGATAATGCAATATTTCATAAAGCTTGTTTAGAACGCATACAAAATGTACTAGGTGAAGAGTTTTGTTTTATAGAACTTTATTCACGTTGCGATAATGATAAATTGCTGAAAAAACCACGTAGTGAGTACAATCAAGTCAAAGAATTTATCAAGAAGCATTTTGCTAGTATAAACACATCTCCACCATTTTATATTCCACCTAATCTCAAATTAGTATTGTTATCGCAGAGTAAAGAAGCTGAAGAATTAATCCGTCCGCTCGCCAAAAAATACGGTATTGACGATGTTAATATACATAGCCTCGGTGTTTTAGGGGCAGAAATGTCTGGAAAAAATTGGAGGACTGACTGTGCTAATAGAATCAAAGAATTCCAAAAATTACTTCCTCCATCACCTCAAAATCAGAAAACCTTGACTTTAATTGAAATCCTACCTAAGAAACATTTTTGGAAAGATGCAAGAAAAGACCCAAAACCTTGCTTTCGTCCTGCATTAGCAATGCTTGGTAGCGTTACTGACCACTTTGAGCCTAAAGATGAAAACGACAAAGGTGATTTCCTGACAGAAGCAGAATTTAATGATGAAATTACTAAATTGGAGGTAGCCCAAGCTGCTGCTAAAGAACAAGGTAAATTCGTTAAAAAGAAGTCTCTAAAAAGTAATTTCTCTCATCGTATAGAATCATCCCTAAAAAGCGGATTATCGATGGCTGGTGCATATTTTTATCCAACTTTTGAGGTAGAAAATTTCCCTACAGATGTTGCTAGCGTCGGTGTCTATAAAATCCCTTTTTATACAGGTGAAATAACTAAGTACTTTCCTGTAGCAGTGCGTATGGACAAAAGCGGTGTTACTGCTAAGGCTTACGGATGTGATGAATGGTTAGATTTTTACCTATTTCAAATAAAAATGGCATCAGGAGCATTTGAAAGCATCGAATTTAATAAGAAGAAAGTCCAAAACTGGGTATTCAACAACTTATTCCAAGAAACGAAACAACCAACAATCTATTGCTTTGATGCTGATAACCTTCGCTCTCATGGTTTGCTATTTCTCCAGAAAAAATTATGGCGCAAGCACTTCCTTGCTTTTGACACTTCAGAAAATCCCAAAAATGAAGATATTACTTTTATCTCTACTTCAAAATATCCCCACATACGTATAGCTAATATCATTGCACCTAATACAACAGAAGTTCCTATTTATCGTGCTTGTGATGAAGACGGGAACCTTGAAGGACATACCACAGGTGTTTTTCACCCTTCATCAAAAGGTTCTGAGTGTGGGTACTATTATTTAAGCAACCAACGTCCTGAGTCTCGTAGCGGTGGCATTCTCCAAGAAAGTAAGTTAGTGCCATTAGCAATAACTAAAAACGACAAGACAGGGAAACCTAAAAAACCAAAACCCCAAGCCCAAGGCTATAATCCCCGTGGCGTTATTTTAAGCTTGACACTTCAAGAAGCAGACTGCTTTAGTGATTGGGCAACGTTTGTTCAGTGTCAGCGACTTTATGGGATGATTCAGTATCTTGACGCTACAATTTTTCCCGAAGTACTCCACCGTGCGGTTGGACTTGATGCCTATCGACCAATTCAAGCTATTCGTGAACCATAGTGTTGCAGAGGGAACTGTTATTACTGGTGGTGAAATAGCTGCAAGCGTGCGATGCATTCAGCTTGCTAAAGATGCAAACGATAGACTAGACAAGCTTTTAGCCGAGCTAAAGGATGAAAATTAAGGTGGGGTTGCGATCGCACTTTCAACTAAATGCGATCGCTCTTGGGGTGGTGGGTCGGGTGTGGGGTGGGTGGGGAATGTCTGAGAGAGAATGCACAAAGAAAAACCCCTAGGCTATTCGCTGGAGGCTATGGACACGGAGTAAAGACCTTATTTCATATTGGATTTTTGCGGTTACGTTCTTTACGCATACGGGCTATCGTTTCTTTAATCTGTTCCACATTTTCGTCTAAGTCATCTAACAAAGTCAGATTCAACAATACTTTGGTTAATCAACATCAGGAACTTTTTACTCTGCTTGAATTTCAAGCTCTTAAATACTGATTAGACATTCAGGGCAGTCAGGGCTGGAAAATCAAAATAACTTCCGATAGTAATATCTGAAGTATTAACCACATAGACAATCACCTGATTCGTTAAACTATTTACAACTTCTACTCCTTGTCCAGATAGATTTAGCCGATACTGTACAATACTCAGCGGCTCTCCCTTTACATAAGAGTCAAGGTAAATTATGTCACCTTCGGTCTTGTTAAAGTCCTCAATGGTGTCAAAGCCTGATGGTTTGATCAAATCAAACTTATCAGCTCCTATCCCGCCATACAGCACGTCGTCGTCATATCCACCTACAAGTCTGTCGTTGCCATCTCCGCCTAGTATTGTGTCATCGCCTTCCCCACCAATAAGATAGTCATCGCCTTCAAAACCTTGAATGTAATCATCTCCAGATTCGGGATAAAATATTGACTGAGCGTTGATAAAATCGTTTCCTGATGTGCCTGTAATGTTCATGTCTATTTCTCCTAGTTTTCAAAAATTTACCTTGACAACAATATAAGAGTTAAACTTCGCTTGGTAGATTGATAAGCAATAACTTTTCATAACTTAGCGAAGTTGTTTTAGATTGGTGTCCTAAGCATCTTTTTATAAAACCTGCCTGTGAAGCGCCGTGTATATTTCTGTCGTAAAGTACGGCAGAGGCAAACAACGCATAAAAATCGCGTGAATCTTTGTAAGAACTCAGCCCCAAATCGGAATATGTCGCAGTGTCATCAAGATATCTAGATATTGTTTTTCTTATTACGTTATTAACAAAGGCGTTTTCTTGGTTTCTACGATTATCCGGCATTTTATCAATACACCGCTTCCACAAATAAGTGTTAACTAAACATGGACTTTTCAATTATTCATCGGCAGAATCTTTTTTAGATAATCCAATAGAATTTAAAGTGTTTTCATTGATTACCTCGTATTGACAATGACCGTGTATTTCATCCATACGCTTTCTAAACAGTGATCAGTACTGGAGTTTAGACTAAGCTATGCAAAACGACCCAGCAGGGCTGAGTTAATCAG
>NZ_JAVRCL010000116.1:0-10116 GCF_034530775.1 Nostoc sp. DedSLP04
TCAAATACTCGTCAACGGAGATAAAAGGTGGATTCATCCAGTTCAAATACTCGTTAACGGTAATGCACTATCAGTAATTGTGTAGTTATCTGCTGTAGTAAACTACATCTAAGCCAGAAGCCTGCATTCAATAGTTGATAGCGCTGTGAAAAAAATCCTGATTGTGTCAGCTAATCCCACGACGACAGATAAACTTCGCTTGGACGAGGAAGTTAGGAAAATTCAGGAAGGGTTGCAACGCTCTCGCAGCCGAGATAAGTTTGAACTTATTACTAAATGGGCGGTGCGTCCTGACGATTTGCGGCGTGCGCTTTTAGATCATAATCCTCATATTATCCATTTTTCTGGGCATGGGGGTGGAAATCAAGGTTTAGCCTTAGAAAATAATACAGGGCAAATGCAGCTGGTGAGTACGGAGTCACTGGCAAGGCTATTTAAATTATTTAAAGACAAAATTGAGTGTGTATTATTAAATGCCTGCTATAGCCAGGTGCAAGCTGAGTCTATTTATCAACACATTAACTGTGTGGTTGGGATGAATCGGGCAATTGGCGATCGCGCTGCAATTAAATTTGCGGTAGGCTTTTATGATGCACTGGGTGCTGATAGGTCTTATGAAGATGCTTACGAGTTTGGCTGTAGCGCTATTGATTTAGAAAGTATTCCAGAGTCTTCGACTCCAGTGCTGAAAAGTCGGAACAATCCCCAAGGTACTATCTCTGCTAAAGAAATTATTCTAGATACCGAGATAAAACTAGCAGTCTCCTTAGAAAATCCAGAAGGGCAGGTAGCTTTAAACTCTGCGTTCTATGTGGAGCGATCGCCTATTGAGGTAGACTGTTATGAAGCGATTCTGCAACCAGGGGCCTTAATTCGCATCAAAGCTCCCCGACAGATGGGCAAAACTTCGCTGATGTCAAGGGTTCTCCATCATGCTAGTCAACATGGCTATCAGATAGCACCTGTAAATTTCCAGTCAGCCGATGCAGAATTTCTCGGTAATTTAGATCGGTTTTTGCAGTGGTTCTGCGCCAGCATTACCTACGAATTGAATCTACCAGAGAAGCTAGACGAGTATTGGAAGGGTGTTTTAGGTAGCAAGAATAAATGTACAAATTACTTTCAACGGTATTTATTACCCGCCATTAATAGCCCCATAGCTTTGGGTTTGGATGAAGTCGATGAAGTCTTCAAGCATCCCATAATTGCGGCTGATTTTTTTGGATTGCTACGAGCTTGGCATGAGCGGTCAAAGAATGAGACAGTTTGGAAAAATCTCCGGTTGGTAATTGTGCATTCTAAGGAAGTTTATATACCGCTCAATATTAATCAGTCGCCTTTTAATGTCGGCTTACCCATTGAGTTACTAGACTTAAATCAAACACAAATACAAGACTTGGTACAGCGTCACGGACTCAATTGGCCTGAATCACAAATTGAAGAATTAATGACACTCGTGGGTGGTCATCCTTATTTAGTGCGGGTAGCGCTTTATGAAATTGCCCGTGGTAGGATGACCCTGGAAAATCTGCAAAAAATTGTGGAATCGGGAGACGGGCAAAGAAATTACCACCCTGACTGGGCATAGCTATTGGGTCTTCAGCGTCGTCTTCAGCCCGGATGGCAAAACTTTAGCTTCCGCTAGTGGTGACAAGACGATCAAATTGTGGAATCTGAATCTTGATGATTTATTAGCACAGGGTTGCAGTTGGCTTAAGGGTTATTTAGCTAGCCATCCTGATGCGGCTAAGGTGTGTCCAAGGCAGTAGAGATGAGGGGAATGTGGTTCGACTTCGCTCACCAACCGAGGAAATGAGGGAGTTATGGCGAGTTAATATTCAAAAAGAGCGATCGCTTGGTAAATTAGAGATGCGTAGGCGAAGCCCATCGAAGATATCGCAGTTTAGAACTCGTGGTGTCCAGATCCCCGACTTCTCAAAGAAGTCGGGGATCTAATTTTTGTAGTGATTCTCAGCTTAAATGTAAAGTAAAAAGGCGATCGCTTGGTAAAAAAGAAATGCGATGTCTACGACGGGCTACGCCTACGCAGTTCTGAACTCGGTGTTTCAAGTTCCGAACACAAATGATTGAGCAAAAAGGTCGAAGTTCCGAGTTCCGAACACAAATAACCGAGCAAAAAGGTCGAAGTTCCGAGTTCCGAACACAAATAACCGAGCAAAAAGGTCGAAGTTCCGAGTTCCGAACACAAATAACCGAGCAAAAAGGCTGAAGTTCCGAGTTCCGAACACAAATGGCCGAGTAAAAAGGTCGAAGTTCCGAGTTAAACCTCCGGTTCTACTCCCAACGCTTTTAACTGAGCGGCTAATCTCTCTACACGCTGACTTTCTTGTTCTGCACGCTGGCGTTCTTGTTCTGCAAGCTGTTGAGCGGCGTTTTTCTCTTGCCGTTCTTTTGCTGCTAACTCCAAACCCCACAGTAATAGTTCGCCATTGTCATCCCACCAACGTAACCAATAACCTGTGCGGTTTTCTCGGCTTCCTTGCCATACACCTAAAAACAAGTTCATTTCGGCAATCCAGTGACGATTATTTGCATCTGGTGTTTGCAGTTCATAATGTCCTAAATTATCTCGCCGATAAACTTCTAAAACTCCGCCGTCTGGTTCAAAAATGGCATAGTTTGGCACTTGTAAAATCTGCTCATAATAAAACCATTTACCAGGGGGATAGGTCGGTTTACTCGAATACTCTCCACCTTCGGTATCTGAGAGAAATTCCATCACAATTACCGTAATATCACCTTGGAGTCGTGGCGTATAACTGCGCTTCACTTCTTCTCGTGAGACTCGAATAGATGGTACATATCCCCAATCTGGCGCTTTGACCACAAATCGATTATTCAAAGTGGCGCAGATACCGTAGTTAGTGATGGTTAAAGCATCGGCGGTTAATCTGCCAGCAAGTTCCAAGCTTTCTGTTAAAGCAGCAGCCAAGAGTGGCTGATTAATGTTATCCACTGGTTCGTTGTCTAAAACAAAATCATCAGGTAACTTTTCCCAGGTGACATTATGAGTGGCTGCATTGGCTAGCATAATCAGAATATTTCAAGTACAAATTCAATTTCTAATAGCGCGATTAAAAAATTGCACACGGCGTTACTCCTGAGCAAGCGATCGCACTTCTTCCATTGACAATCCCAAAGCTTGAGCAATCTGTTCGATGCTCAAATTCATTTGCAATAATCGGGGTGTGGCATCTCTTCTGGCTTGTTCTGCAAGTTCCGCCCGTTGGCGTTCTTGCTCGGCGTTGCGAGAAATTTCTGTATAATTTAAAAGCCGTTCTCCATCAGGGCGATATAGCTGCAAACCCTCTGGTGATGGAGCAAACCGAATTTTTAACCCAGGACTTACCCAATCTTCCATTTGGGGGATGACATCTAAACTGTCTTCACCACGCAACCAACCGCACAAATTATTGCGATCGGGATCGTAAATGTAATACTCTTCCACGCCATAGCGATCGCAGAAAAGTAATTTCTTGTCCATTTCAGTTTGGGTGTTGCTGGGAGAAAGAATTTCAAACACCACTTGCGGTGGAATTCCCTCCTCTTTCCATTGTTGGTAGCACAAGCGATGTCTACGACGGGCTACGCCTACGCCTTTTGGTCTACCCAATACCACCATCACATCTGGGGCGTTAACAATTTTGTTGCGTCCCTCTACCGGATACCAAAACAAATCTCCCGCAACAAATACATTTGGATCGTCGGCAAATAGCCACTCGATATTCTGCTTAATTTCCACAATCCAGCCAAACTGTATGGTATTAGTTGCTACTGGTTGTCCGTCACTATCTGGGTAGATAACCTCTGGCTGCGTCGGCGGTTGGATTTGCGATACCATAGCTTCGCCCTCAGAAGGATATTTAATCGGGATGCTTCCAAATTAGCAGACTCTTAAAGATGTCTGCGCCATGAATCTGGAACGATAACTAACTAAAACAGTACTATTGTTCTACAATAAACCGATTAAAGATAGTATTATTAAGGACTGTTTCATAAGAAACTCCTTCTTCGCCCCCAATATGTCAGACCAACAGCTAGCAGCATCCTTGAATGGACATCTTCCGTACCCCAGCCACAACAGCCAGAATACCATTCGGATTCGGGGTGCTAGGCAGCATAATCTGAAAAATATTGACTTGGAATTGCCACGCGATCGCCTAATCGTATTCACTGGCGTTTCTGGTTCTGGTAAGTCTTCCCTAGCTTTTGATACCATTTTCGCTGAAGGGCAACGTCGCTATGTGGAATCCCTCAGCGCCTACGCCCGGCAATTTTTAGGACAACTGGATAAGCCGGATGTGGAAGCCATTGAAGGTTTAAGTCCAGCAATTTCTATTGACCAAAAGTCAACATCTCATAACCCCCGTTCCACTGTCGGTACGGTGACGGAGATTTACGACTATTTGCGGCTGTTGTTTGGTCGCGCTGGCGAACCCCATTGTCCGATATGCGATCGCTGTATTGCCCCCCAAACAATCGATGAGATGTGCGATCGCATCATGGAATTACCAGATCGCACCCGCTTCCAAATTCTTGCACCCGTTGTCCGGGGGAAGAAAGGCACACACCGGAAGCTTTTGTCAAGTCTGGCTTCTCAAGGTTTTGTCCGCGTGCGGATCAATGGCGAGATCCGCGAACTGTCAGATTCCATTGAATTGGATAAAAATTTTACCCACACCATCGAAGTAGTAATTGACCGCTTGGTGAAAAAAGCTGATATTCAGGAGCGTTTGGTTGATTCTTTGTCTACGTGTCTCAAGCAATCGGGTGGTATTGCAGCCATTCTGGTGAGTCTGCTTGGTGAGGACGGACAAGAAAAAGAAGAAGAATTAGTATTTTCAGAAAACTTTGCTTGTCCAGAACATGGCGCGGTAATGGAGGAATTATCGCCGCGATTGTTCTCCTTTAACTCACCTTATGGTGCTTGTCCGCACTGTCACGGAATCGGGACTTTAAGAAGATTTGCGCCAGATTTGATCGTACCCGACTGGGAAGCGCCAGTTTACGCTGCGATCGCGCCTTGGTCAGAAAAAGATAATTCTTATTATTTGGAATTACTCTATAGTGTGGGGCAGATTTATGGATTTGAGTTACAGACAAATTGGGGCAAGCTGACAGAAGAACAGCAGCAAATTCTTCTGTATGGCGAGAAAGACGAACGAGCCGCAGAGGCACAGAGAAAGCAGAGTTTTAAAGGTGCTATTCCAATTTTGCAACGGCAATATGAGGGTGGTTCGGAATTAGTTAAGCAAAAATTAGAGCAGTATCTAATCGATCAACCGTGTGAAGTTTGTCTGGGAAAACGGTTAAAACCGGAAGCCTTGGCGGTGAAGTTGGGACAATATGGAATTTTAGAATTAACTGGAGTCTCGATTCGGGATTGTCGGGAGAGAATTGAGCAATTTAAGTTGAGCGATCGCCAGTTACAAATTGCTGATTTAGTCCTGAGAGAAATCAAAGCTAGATTGCAATTTTTGTTAGATGTAGGTTTAGATTACCTCACCCTTGATCGTCCCGCCATGACTCTTTCCGGTGGCGAAGCCCAACGAATTCGTCTAGCAACGCAAATTGGTTCTGGTTTAACAGGAGTTCTCTACGTTTTAGATGAACCGAGTATTGGTTTGCATCAACGAGATAATGGTAGATTGCTCAAAACCCTAACTAAATTGCGCGATTTAGGTAATACATTAATCGTCGTTGAACACGATGAAGAAACAATTCGTGCAGCCAACTACATAGTTGATATTGGGCCTGGTGCAGGAATTCACGGCGGAAATATTATCGCCCAAGGTGATTTTCAAGCGTTATTAGCAGCAGAAGATTCCTTGACGGGTGCATATTTATCAGGAAGGCGAGTAATTACCACACCAGCAGAACGACGAGAAGGAAATGGGCGCAGTTTGATCATCAAAAATGCCCATCGCAACAATTTAAGAAATATAGATGTAGAAATTCCATTAGGTAAACTTGTCTCCATCACAGGTGTGTCTGGTTCTGGCAAATCTACTCTAATTAACGAGTTACTGTATCCATCTCTGCAACACCATTTAACCAAGAAAGTTCCCTTACCCAGACATTTGGACAAAATTCAGGGATTGAATGCGATTGATAAAGCGATCGTTATCGATCAATCTCCCATTGGCCGGACACCACGTTCTAACCCTGCAACTTACACAGGAATTTTCGATGCTATCCGAGATGTATTTTCCCAAACAGTAGAAGCCAAAGCTAGAGGTTACAAACCCGGACAATTTTCTTTCAACGTTAAAGGTGGACGTTGCGAAGCTTGTAGCGGCCAGGGTGTGAATGTTATTGAGATGAACTTTCTCCCAGATGTTTACGTGCAATGCGAAATTTGTAAGGGTGCAAGGTATAACCGCGAAACTTTGCAGGTGAAGTATAAAGATAAGTCGATCTCTGATGTCCTGAGAATGACAGTTGAGGAGAGTTTAGACTTTTTCCAGAATATACCCAAAGCGATCGCGCGTTTGCAAACTTTATTTGATGTCGGGTTGGGTTATGTCCAACTAGGACAACCTGCGACTACCTTATCAGGTGGTGAAGCGCAACGGGTGAAATTGGCAACAGAACTATCTCGACGTGCCACAGGTAAGACACTTTATTTAATAGATGAACCGACAACAGGGTTATCTTTTTACGATGTTCACAAATTGTTAGATGTGTTGCAACGATTGGTAGATAAGGGGAATTCAATATTAGTAATTGAACACAACTTAGATGTAATTCGCTGTTCAGACTGGGTGATAGATTTGGGCCCAGAAGGTGGCGACAAAGGCGGAGAATTAATTGCTGTGGGTACACCAGAGGAAGTTGCAAAAAATCCCAGGTCTTATACTGGGCAATATTTACAGCAAGTTTTGAAGCAGTATCCGGCGGTGAAATCTTAGTCTTTTGCAATTAGGGTACATTGCATAAAGGTCATATCCAGGTCAAAAAAGCGGAGAAGGTTGTAGCAAAAGTATTATGAAACTTCCTAACCGTGAATGCGCTATCGTTGAAATAGATAAAATCGCGGGTTACTGTCTCAACCCCGAACATCCAGAAGGAAAACACAAAGCCGGTGTATTTAAATCTGCACTAGGCTTAAATTTAGATGATGCAGAAGAATTACAAGCGATCCTTTTACAAGCAGTAGCAAATTATGATGCTATCCCTGGTAAAAGCAATCCATACGGTCAAAAATATATCATTGATTTTCCCCTGAATCGTTCAGATAAACTTACAACGCGAACTCTGCGTGTTTATATATTGCCTATCCCAATGGGGGCACACATATGTGCGCCCAAATCCACCCAAAGCAAAATTTCATGCAATAAACTGCAATCCATATTTGCTCAAAACGGGCTGTACTTTTTCCATGTTTAGGGATGCACTATCTGCTACTTGACCCATTTCTTCATAAAACTTTTTCGCGCCCTTGGGTGAAATTAAAACCAAAAATTTCGCAGTAGCAGAACGAATTTTAAAGCCGTGTGCTGTATTGTGAGGAATGTTAACGAAAAAGCCTGGTGATGCCAAAATTGTTTCTGTACCAATTTGGATGTCTAGTTCACCTTCTAGAATATAAAACGCCTCTTCCCAAGGGTGAGTATGAAGTGATGGGCCATTTTCCTCTGTATCTGTAATTTCATAAATTGTCCACGCTTGATTAGTCTCTTCTCCGGTTACTTTTGTTGTGAACTGTGCACCAATAACTGAAAATTGATTTCCTTCTCCTGATGCAAGAATAGTTGGTTTCCGCATGGTTGCATTTTGCATTCAAGTTACTCCTTGTTGTGTAATTTAGTAAGTAATTTACAAATTTGATTTGATGTTTTTAACATTAGAAATTAATCGGGGAGAACTAGGGTAGATAAATGGGTAATTGCTATTTTTTTGTAACTGATTATTAAGATATTGAACTAAGGTTAAAATTTTTGGAAACAATTAGTAGCCTATTGTGGCTAAAGTCGATATTTCCATGCCTAAAGAGTCACTCAACTTCCCGAAAGCAGACATACTGGTGATTGATGACACGCCAGAAAACCTGAATCTCCTATCTGCCATGTTGACGGAACAGGGATATAAAGTTAGAAGTGTAACTAAAGGTTCTACGGGTTTACGGGGAGCAAATGCAGTTCCCCCCGATCTAATTTTGCTGGATGTGAATATGCCTGAGATGAATGGCTATGAAGTCTGCCAACACCTGAAGGCAAACGATCGCACCCGCGAAATTCCAGTAATTTTTATCAGCGCTTTGGGTGATGTGCTAGATAAGGTGAAAGCTTTTACAGCTGGCGGGGTGGACTACATTACTAAGCCTTTCCAACTAGAAGAGGTCTTAGCACGAATTGAAAATCATTTGACCATTTGGAAACTGCAACGACAACTCCAAGCCCAAAATGATCGGTTGCAGCAGGAAATTTCTGAACGCGCCAAAGCAGAAGAGAAGTTTGCTAAGGTTTTTCGCTCTAGTCCCAACCCAATTGCGATCGCTACAGTTTCGGAAGCTCGTTTTATTGATGTCAATCCCAGCTTCTTGAAGATGAGCGGCTATTGTTTAGAGGAAGTAATTGGAGATACTGCTACCGAACTTAATTTAGGTAAAAACACAGTCGCGATCGCTCAAACAATTCAACTTCTGCCGGAAACTGGTTCGCTGTACAATCTAGAATTTGAATTTTCTACAAAGTCTGGAGAACTCAAAACCATACTGATATCTCTCGAATTAATTGACTTAGGTGGAGTGCCATGTGCTTTATTAATTGCCAATGACATCACCGAACGTAAACGCCTAGAAAACGAATTTATCTCTTTAGTTAGTCATGAGTTGCGTACACCTTTAACTTCCACAATGGGAGCATTAGATTTATTGAGTTCAGGGCAACTGGGAACTCTAACCGAACAGGGACAAAAAGTCCTCAGCATTGCCACAACTAATACTGAACGCCTGATTCGTTTAGTGAACGATATTCTCGATTTAGAGCGGATGAAATCGGGCAAAATCTTTACACGGAAGGCGAAGTGCAACGCCGCAGACTTGCTAATTACGGCAACGGAAGCAATGCAAGCAATGGCAGATAAATTACAAGTTCGACTAATTATAAATCCCGTAGCAGCAGAACTTTGGGCAGATCCCGATCGCCTCCTGCAAACCCTCACCAATTTACTGAGCAACGCGATTAAGTTTTCTGAACCAGGTGACACTGTGTGGATAAGTGCCACTCTCTCAGAATCTAAAAGCGTTGAATCTGAAGAAAATCAGCCTTCATCACCCAACTTTCTTTTAATTACGATCCAAGATGAAGGGCGAGGAATTCCTGAAGATAAATTACAAATCATCTTCGAGCGTTTTCAGCAGGTAGATGCATCTGACTCCCGTAACAAAGGAGGAACAGGTTTAGGACTTGCTATTTGCCGAGATATCATACAGCAACATGATGGTAAAATCTGGGTTCAGAGCATTTTAGGCAAAAGTAGCACTTTTTATGTACTGTTACCTTTAGTAGACTCTCAATAGCAGCCTTTAATTACCCAAATCTCCCCTACTTCTACCCGATTGCATTCTAAAATAGCTGAAGACTAATCAAGCTAATCAGCATCACATATCATGCGAGAGTGACAATATGAGCAGAAATATCTTGATTGTTGATGATGAAGAAGATGTGCAGGCGATCGCAAAATTGGGATTAGAAATGGCTGCTGGTTGGAACGTGTTGACTGCTTGTACTGGTTGGGAAGCGTTGAATGTAGCAGCCAACTCTAAGCTTGATGTAATTTTACTAGATATGATGATGCCTGATATGGATGGGCGTGCCACTCTGCAACAACTCAAGGCTAACCCCGTCACTAAATCAATTCCCGTAATTTTACTAACTGCCAAAGTCCAGGAGTCCGCTCAAGAGGTGTTTACTGGCTTAAATGTAGCTGCTGTCTTTGCCAAGCCTTTCCGTCCCTTGAAACTAGCAGCGCAAATCAGTGAAGCATTAGGCTGGAACTGAATTTTTTTGAGTCGTTACAGCAAATTTTGCTCTCTTATATAATAGACATGTCCTTAAAACAAAAGTTATGGAAAAATGATACAGAAATAAA
>NZ_JAVRCL010000117.1:0-9421 GCF_034530775.1 Nostoc sp. DedSLP04
GACAAATGACAAATGACAAATGACAAATGACAAATGACAAATGACAAATGACAAAAAACTAGTTAAATTGCATCTACCTTGAAAGTATTTAATACATTTAATGCCGAACTGCGGCGCAACCTGCTGATTTTATTTACGGCAGGTTTATTATTCTGGTCGAGCCTGTCTTCGCTCTTACCAACTCTACCGCTTTACATCGATGATGTGGGCGCAAGCAAGCAAGAAATTGGGATTGTCATGGGCAGTTTCGCCATTGGTTTATTGCTCTCTCGCCCAATGCTGGGACGATTAGCCGATGAACGCGATCGCAAAATTGTCTTGTTGATTGGTACGATCGTAGCTGCGATCGCACCCTTTGGTTACTTGGCAACCCGATCTATTGGGTTATTAATCTTGGTGCGGATTTTTCATGGCATTAGTATTGCTGCTTTTACCACTGGCTACAGTGCCTTAGTCGCAGATTTAGCTCCCACTGAAACTCGTGGTGAAATCATTGGTTACATGACCCTAGCAACTCCCATTGGTTTAGCAATTGGCCCTGCCTTGGGAGGGTATTTAGAAGCTACAAGTGGTTACGGGATATTATTTCTGTTATCCGCCGAATTGGGTTTTGTCGCCTTCTTAGGGATTTTACAAGTTACGAATCCGCCAGTGCAAACGCAGGAGCAGACAGAGGGAGAAGATCGCAAATTTTGGCAAATTTTGGTCAGCCCACGGGTGAGAGTTCCAACTATAGTTATGTTGCTGGTTGGTTTGTCTCTTGGTGCTGTACATACTTTTGTGTCGTTGTTCCTCAAATCCACTGAGGTGGACTTCAATGGCGGACTATTTTTTACAGCTGCGGCGATTTCTAGTTTTAGTATTAGGATATTTGCTGGTAAGGCAAGCGATCGCTTCGGTCGTGGTTTGTTTATTACCTTTGGAATTTTTTGCTACATTTTGGCGTTAATACTGCTGTGGCAGGCTTATAGCCCGATCGTTTTCTTACTGGCTGCGATCGCTGAAGGTGCTGGTGGTGGTACACTGTTCTCGATGATGATTACCATTATGGCAGACCGTTCGCTGCCGCAAGAACGGGGGAAAATTTTTGCTATCTGCATATCTGGACTCGATCTAGGAGTTGCGATCGCTGCTCCTCTTTTGGGTATCATCGCAGAACTTGTAGGCTACCGCGATATGTTTGGCTACGGTGCTGCGATTACTTCTCTAGCACTTGTCCTCTTCCTCACCCGTTCGAGCAAAAACTTATCCAACTCACTACGCTTTGCACTAGGTCTAGCTCCAGATGCCTACGCCTTGAAAAACCTAAAAGTTAGGAGCGATGAAATTTAACTCATCACTCCTAACTTTCAACTCTTAACTTTTTAAAAACGGGCGAGGAGGGATTCGAACCCCCGACACCGTGGTCCGTAGCCACGTGCTCTAGTCCACTGAGCTACACGCCCTTACCGACAATCTATATTAACACGTTCTAACCAAATGGCGCAAGATAATTTTCCAGCTAATTTTGCCAACTTAACTCATCTAGATCCCCAAGGACAGGCACAGATGGTTGATGTGTCTGATAAAGCACCCACCATTCGCCAAGCAGTAGCCGCTGCTCAGGTGCGAATGCTGCCAGCCACCTTCGCTGCCATTCAAGCTGGAAATGTCCCAAAAGGGGACGTGTTGGCAACTGCAAGATTGGCTGGAATTATGGCAGCCAAGCAAACAGCTACTTTAATTCCTCTGTGTCATCCGTTGCCTTTGCAAAAAATCGCAGTCGAAATCACACCCGATCCCGAACTACCGGGTTATCAAATTCAAGCCACAGTCAAAACCAAAGCTGAAACCGGTGTAGAGATGGAAGCTTTAACTGCCGTTTCTGTCGCTGCTTTGACTTTATACGATATGGCAAAAGCTTTAGAAAAGTCGATTCAAATTGAATCAATTCGTTTAATAAGTAAGAGTGGCGGTAAATCAGGAGATTATTCGTCGGTAGAGCAATAAGTTAGCTATTGGGCATTGGGCATTGGGCATTGGACATTGGGCACAAGAGGCAGAACTACAGAGGTGCAGAGGGAAAAACTAAACTTACTGCAACCTCTACCTCTCCCCTGCTCCCCTGCCCCCCTGCTTCCCTCATCTCCCCACTCCCCAATTACGGAAGATTATCAGGATCAATGCCGAGATTACGCAAATATGCTGCTAACTGTTCAGCGCGTTGACGTTCTTGTTCAGCGCGTTGGCGTTCTTGTTCTACCAATAACTCAGCCTGTTCAGCCCGTTGATTGAGTTCCAGGGAATTTAAAAATCTCTGTCCATCTGGACGGTAAATTACTAACTCTCCAAGCCCCGTTTGAAATCTAATTCCCAAACGGGGACTGATCCAACCATCCATTTGCCATAGCTTATTCAAATGGTTGTTTTGCCGCAACCAGCCATCTAGTTGAAAACTTTCAGGGTCGTATAAATAGTATTCTTCAACACCATAGGTATCGTAAAATTCCAGCTTACGATCCATCTCCTTGGTATCATTACTATAAGAAAGAATCTCAAAGACTACTTGTGGTGGAATATTATCTTCTTGCCACTGACGATAGGAACGACGTTTACCCTTTGATCTACCGAAGACAACCATCACATCAGGTGCAGTCGGTGTAATCAGCCGAGAACGGACGGGATACCAGAGCAAATCTCCTGCAATCAAAACATTGTCATTATTAGCAAACAGAATCTCTAAATTCTCCTTAATCAAGACAATCCAACGATATTGCTCTGTATTGTCTGCCATTGGTTTGCCGTCGCTATCTGGATAGAGGAGATCGGGGTCTATTTGCTCAAAGATCGTCATCGGATTTAACCCAGTGGCTCTTGACTTCCAATTCAATTATGACTGCTTCTAGAAGTCTAATAGCAACGACTGCACCAAAAACCTTAGAATGAGTAGGGTGTATTTAAATCTGTAACAAATATTTATGCCTCCTCGTTGGCCTCGCAAACCCGATCGCAAAGACCCTGATTACCGCAAGATCGATGACCGGATGAATTTTGCTATCCATGTGGCGATCGCTGCTTGTATTAATTCCGGGTTGTGGTTTTTCCACATTTTGAAAGACACTACCTGGGAGTGGCTGCCTTTGGTAACGTTAAGTTGGACGGGAATAGTGTTAGCACATCTGATTTATATTAGTGCGATCGCTAACTACACCGAAACTCCACCAAAATCCACCTGAAGATGGATTACTCATGCTAGGGCGATTGTAACTTCTGGTAGTAGGATTAGCCTGTTAATTGAGCCATAATATAAAAAAGCCTGAGATTTCGCACTTTTTCTTAATGTAGGGTTATTTTTATGGCTAAGACTAACACCACAGAACTACTAGAAGCCCTAGCAGCTGAAATTGGCGAAAACGTCTATATAGATGTTGCCAAATGGCATCTTTATTTATCTAATGCCAAACTGCATACAGTTGTTGCCGAGCAACTGTATCCCTTAATTACTTCCAACGCTGTCAATGAAGACCGAGTTTTACAAGTCTTGGGAGCGATTCCAGTAAAAATTGGCGGCGGGAAACGTGAAGTTCCTTTAATCGATTTACTACCCCTACAATGCCAGGTAACATTAGTTGATATTTTGGAAAAATATCAACGCGATTTCTAATAGATAAAACAAACTTATCTTGGCTAGACAATTTTGTTAATCAGCATTTCCTGATTCGAGTTTCTCTTGTGAATGAGGAATATGTTTGCAGTATCAATTTTATAAATATTAACTCTACAGATACACATAGATGAATCTCGTGTAATTTCTGTGTGGTCTGATAAAAATTTCCTTTAACAATTAAGGAATCTCCGCGTTCAAAATCAGTTTAGATTTGAGCGAGTTTATGTTGAGACTCGCTTTGAACTTTCATGCAAACTCATTGAGGCAATTTCTATGCTTTTACAAGTCAAAGATAGTGGCGAATTGGTGAAAATTGTTGAAATTCAGGAATTAATTGATCCGAATAATGATGTTGTTCACGCAAAAGACCAAGAAGGTCAAGAAGAACAGCAACCTGAAAGCTTTAAAAAAGAAAATCTCGTTTTTCCTTCAGGTGAAGTTTTACCACGCTGTTGGTTAGATGCTGACTATAGACACGACAACGGTTAATGATTTTAAAATCAGGTAACTACTAAATAATAGGGTAGCACAGCAGTGCTACCCTATTATGTGTAAGATTATGACGCAGCTTTTTCTCCTGCCGTCACTCCTTCATTCTGCTGAAACTTCGGGAAAAATGTCTTAGTAATCCAGTCAGTCAAGATGTGAGACAGTAACCCCAAAGGCCCAGCAAACAAAGATAAAGCTAGAGAGTGAATTGTCCAAACACCTGTTTTCTGTCCTTCCCAATAAATCCAGCGACCGACAAATAAATCCATCACTAAAAAATGAATCCAACCTGTTGCCGCAGCTGTTTCGTCTGCAAAAAATCGTGCAATATCAGCTAATTGAGGATTCGATAAAGCTTGAGCATTTTCTGGCGTAATGCTGTTGATAAACAAATACAAATATGCCCCAGCTAACAGCACAAAGGGTAAATATGATGACATTATCTGCCGTGTAACTTTCCAGTTAGGCAATAAAATCATCAATGCCCAAAATGGCAATACGAAAAGATTGGCAATATTAAATAGTTGAGAAATCGTCATATTTGTCTAAAGTGATGAGTTAGCAATTTGAAGTTATTATTGCTTTCGTTTTGAATTAACTTCAAGAGATAGATTCCCGACTTTTCAAAGAAGTCAGGAATCAGGGTATACTTATAAAGCTACAAGCTGTGATTCAATTTCTGAAGAATTCAAATCACGCCCGATGAAAACTAACCGCGTTTGCCTAGCTTCTTCTGGTTTCCAGGGGCGATCGTAAAATTTATCAAATCGGGTTCCCACGCCTTGCATTACTAAGCGCATGGATTTATTAGGTACTGCGACAAAGCCTTTAATCCGGTAAATTTCTTGTTGTTGTACCAATGTTTGCAACTGCTGTTGCAGCTTTTCGGGGTCAAAGGTACGATCCAAAATTAAATTAGCTGAAGTAATTTCTTCATCATGATTGTGGTCTTCTTCAGTATCATGATGACTAGGACGAGAATCTAAATTGTCTTCGACTGCGGCTTGGAATCCTAATAATATAGATGCATCGAGTTGAGAACGATCGCTCTCGACAATTTTCACCACTCTGGGCAACTCTTGCTTAATCAATTCTTCAACTCTGGCTTTTGTCTCGGCATCTACCAAGTCAATTTTATTCAACACCACCAAGTCTGCACAAGCAAGTTGGTCTTCAAACAGTTCTTGCAAAGGTGTTTCGTGTTCTAGATTATCATCTGCTTGTCGCTGGGCTGCGATCGCATCTGGATCGCTAGCAAATGTCCCGGCTGCAACCGCCGCACAATCTACCACGGTAATCACTGCATCTACAGTGGCGGCGTTACGAATTTCTTGCCAGCGAAAAGCCTTCACCAGTGGTTTTGGTAAAGCTAAACCAGAAGTTTCAATCAAAATGCAGTCGATGCTATCTCGTCGCTTGATTAACTCTTGCATCGTCGGGTAAAACTCTTCCTGCACAGTGCAGCATAAGCAACCGTTAGTTAATTCAAAGATATTAGTGTCGCCCTCACCATCTTCGGGGCAAATTTGACAAGATTTTAACAATTCGCCATCAATACCGAGTTCGCCAAATTCATTGACTAAAACGGCAATACGCCGTCCTTCGTTGTTTTGTAGCAGGTGGCGAATTAGGCTGGTTTTTCCACTACCTAAGAAGCCTGTAATCACTGTGACAGGAATTTTCGTTGCCATATTTTTGCCTGATTTACTCAGTATGAGAAGTTTTACGGGTTACAAACTTAAATACTGAGATTAAGCTTGGTTTGAAGATTGACTTAGTTATTTTAAGCTGAAAGTCTATGGTAAGCCGGAAAATATTCCCGTTATTGTTGAGTTTAGGCTTGGCTTTAATTCCTGAAATCAGTGTTGCACAAACGGTAGAGGAGTTGAAACAAAAAGCAACATCTGCCGAATAAGTGAAAAATTATGAAGAACCCGCTAATATTTGGCGGAGTTTGATTGAACGGGATGACAAATCAATAAATTTAGGGACTCCAAGAAATAAATTATCCAATTTCACTGAGTCAAAATGATTTTTTCTCCCCCTGCTCCCTGCCCCCCTGCCGTCAAAGCGATGGGATATTTTTTTATTTGGAAGTCTCTTATCAGGGGTAAAGCATTCTGGTAAATGTTAATTCTGAAAGCTTCACCCCAGTAGAAAATGCTGCAATTACAACCAAGGATGGCGCGGGGGATAGACGCCGTTGAGGAAGTAGTTACCAACAGCGTAGTATTTCCAACGGACGGGATCGTGCAGTGTGTGAGCACGAGCATTTCGCCAGTGGCGATTGTAGTTGAATTCTTCTAATGTGGATTTAGTACCTGCTAGTTCAAACAGTTTGTTGGTAGCTAGTAGTGATGCTTCGGTGGCTAAGGCTTTGGCTTCGGCAACTGCAATTGATGCTTCAACTACCTTGGGTTCTTCTAAGCCTGACTCGTTGGCGATGTCGATAAACTCACCTGCACGTCGCAGCAATGCTTCCGCAGCGTGAACCTGAATTTGGACATTGCCTAAGTTATAGAGCGTCAGGGGGTCTTCGTAGCCTTTTTCTAAATTGCTGTCAACCCAAGGACGAGTATGGTTGCGGACAAAGTAGATGGTGTCACGGACTGCTGCTTTAGCAATTCCCACGTCTACGGCGGCTTGGATGATTTGGGCGATCGCACCCATTGGTGTTGCCCTTTCAAAAGCCAAGTAGTGCGGAATCACGTGTTCTGCCTTAACTTTCACATTTTCAATAATCGTAGTGCCGCTAGCAGTGGTACGCTGTCCGAAGCTTGTCCAATCATCGAGTAGGGTTAATCCTTCGGCATCTCTTTCGACAAATGCCACCACTGTCTTACCATCTGGATTACTGGCAATCACGGGAACCCAATGTGCCAATAGTGCCCCAGCAGAGTAGTATTTACGTCCGTTGAGTACGAAGTCAGAGTCATCTGGTGTTAATTTTGTTTGGACATCAGTCACAGACTTAGTGCCAATTTCCGAGAAGGCGTTACCGAAGCGTTTACCTTGGAGAACCAAATCAAAGAAAAACTTCTTCTGCTCATTTGTACCATCTAACCGGACTGCTTCCACCATATAGAGATGGTTTTGGGGAATTTGACTGAGGCTAGAGTCGGCTTCGGAGATGATTTTAACTACTTCTGCGAGGGTGGCATTCGATACAAAAGCACCGCCATACTCTTTCGGGACTGTAATTCCCCACAATCCGCTCTGGGAGAACTTTTCTACTTCCTCAGCAGGTAAACGCCGATTTTGGTCGCGTTCTGAGTCTCCCTTGGCAAACTCAGCTGCTAATTCGTGAGCGATCGCGATCGCTTCTTTGTCATCTTGAATAATATGCGCCTTCTGGTCAGCATCAATTACTGATGTCATAGTAAAACTCCTTGATTGTGATTGAGTGACTCATAATCGCCACTACTATGAGACAGCCTTTGGATTTTTCTTAGTGCCGTTCAGATATAGCTGTTATCTACAACAGCTTCAATCCACAAAACCCGCTCCGACAAAGTATGTTGCTGTTAATCTACACTCCAACCAACTCATCAGCTGTCCGAGGATTAGATTTAAGTTCGCGCACAATTGGTATTACTGTCTTACCAAATGCTGGTAAATCATCTGTGTAGTGTAAGAAGCCACCAAGAATTAGATCGACTCCCGCTTCATGGAACTGGCGAATCTTTTCAGCTACTTGTTCAGCCGTACCAATCAACCCCGATCGGAAACCATCGTTATACTGCACCAAGTCTTCAAAATTGGAATTCGCCCACATTCCCTGACGTTCACGAGTTGAAGCTCCCGCCTGTTTCACTGCTTCGCCAAATCCTTTCACCGCTTCCACATCAGCTTGGGCAATAATATCGCGCAATACTTCATGCGCTTCTGCTTCCGTATCTCGCACGATGATAAAGGAATTCAAACCAAACTTAATTGTGCGTCCTTGAAGACTCGCTAATTCAGACACCTCTGCAATCTGCTCTTTCACGCCTTCTATGGTATTGCCATTCATGAAATACCAATCAGAGACGCGGCCAGCCATGCGCCGCGCTGCTTTGGAGTTACCACCTTGGAATATCTCCGGGTGAGGATTCTGATTAATTGGTCTAGGCTTCACCCAACCGCCGTTAATGCGGTAAAAGTCGCCTTTAAAGTGAAACTCATCCTCAGTCCACAAACCCTTGAGAACGCGGATAAATTCCTCTGAACGACGATAGCGTTCGTCATGATCTAACCAATGTTCACCATATATAGTGAATTCATCTTTGAACCAGCCACTAACTACATTCAAAGCAAATCGGCCGTTAGAGAGAAAATCAATACTTGCACCCATTTTGGCAACTACTCCCGGATGCCACAATCCAGGGTGAACTGCTGCAATCAATTTCAATTTCTTGGTGACAGGAGCTAGAGCCGACACGGTTGTTAATGCCTCTAATTGGTACTCAGCGCCGTAGCTAGCGATAAATCTGGCTTGTGCTAGAGCATATTCAAATCCAACTTCTTCAGCCGTCTGAGCTAGTTGAGCATTGTATTCGTAAGTCCAATCTGTGCGTTGGGGAATTTTACTCACAACTAACCCCCCGCTAACGTTGGGAATCCAGTATGCGAACTTAATATCTACCATAATTGTGCGTTTGTAATTGAAACTGCTTGGTTATTTTTCTCACTTTGCAAGTGATGTAACAAAGCCTAATTTGTCATCGCTAACAAATCAGCTAAAACTCAATCGGGCAAAATTTTAGTCAAAATCGAAAGCTTGAGAGCGGCTGAAAACTATTCTGAGTTTACAAGTAGACAATTTTCTGATGGTGGTAATATACCACAACTCGATCGTATTACCGTAGTTTTTAATTAATCGGACTCGATCGCGACAATTTTTTCGATGTCGTGACTCGATATACTTAAATTCCATTTCCGTATTCCATTTTGGAATACTGCCGACTTTTACTGAGTATTTTATTATTTTATATTTGCTGGTTATCAGCCTGATTCAGTCAGAACTCGACAAAGCATCGGTACTGATAAATGTGGTAGTGTAAACTACTAAACTAGAAAATATTTCAAAATTTGGTTGGGATTTTGAATCCAGATACTTATCTTCCCAATTCCCAATCCAATCAAAATTGAGGGGCAATCTCCCCATGCTTACTTTCACATCTCAAAAGCAGTCACAAGGCTATTGCCCCTAAATATTTTGAGCGTTGATCGCTCTTTCGCCAGAAACACCTATGAACCTATCCCACTAATACCAAAATGTGATAATCTACTTTCTGAATAAGAGGG
>NZ_JAVRCL010000118.1:0-8096 GCF_034530775.1 Nostoc sp. DedSLP04
TTCATCAAGGTCTACTTCCAGTTTATGGCTTAACCGCCTTGGCGGTTGCTATATCATCATCAAAAGGTTGCAGAAGTTTCTCTACCTCGCCCAAAAAAGCCGTCCTTTTGCCCTTCTCAATGATGTCAACATCTGGTATTATCTAGACTACAAAGATATCATGCGAACTTTTAGGCGGATTGTACGCTAATGCAACTTTCGTCAAACGTTCTATTAGCTAGGACAAACTTCCGTAGCACTTCTGCCACTTGTGGGCATACGATACCTAGTACTGTTCCCAAAGTGTCCGCTGACCAGGTAAGCATTTCATTGAAATAAATGAAAAACGATTATAATTCTCCTCTCCAACGCAAAGAGGAGTTGGAGAGAGATTAGTTGAACTCACGTCAGTTTCTCAGCTTTGGGAATTTAGGATTTTGCACAGTTTGCACAGTTAGTTGTACTAGTCTTCTCTTTCACCAAAAGCTGTCTGTAAAACCACTGCAATACCACCGTCTTGATGATATTTGTCTGCCCAGGCACGGATAACTTCATCCAATTCTTCCATAGCCTGATCCATTTTTTCTGGGAGGATGTCAAGTTCTTCCAGCAAGCGCATGGCATTTCGTCGCCGTTCTGCCCAATTTTTCATCATGCGGAAATACCGAGCAGTATCTTCCACGGTGATGTGTGTACGTTCTTCATCGTCTGTTGGGGTATAAGAAAGACGGGTAAGCGCGTAGAAGGGCATTCCCCAAGGAGAATCAATCCGTGTTACCGTTCCTGAGTAAAGCAGACGGCGCTTAATATGTTCGCCCAAAGCTTCACTCAAAGGCATTTGGTGTTCTGGTGGTAAGTCTTCTTGCGATCGCTTGTGTAAAAACTCGATCAAATCCAGAAATTCAAAGGAGCTAACTAACTGAGCATCAGGTAAATTACTGGGCAGTTTTTGCTCAATTTGTCTTTTTTCTTCACTTGTCAGATTAGTACCAGGAACGCGCGATCGCCCCGGTTGCCAAGGATATTTTTCTAGCCAGACATAAGGCAATTGAATTAAATAGCGAGGTTCTTGAGAACCCAGCATTTTTAACAGTTTGCCTTCTGTTAGTGCCTGCCTGACTTCTTCTACAATAATTTTTACTCGTTTTGGCTCCAAGTGATGCAAATGCCCTGTCATTCGCAGGTTTTGTCCCTGCTCTAGATAGGTCATGTAAATTGCACACTTTGCTGCTGTTGCGGCTGCGTCTAAAAATGCCCCATGCCTGTGCCCACTCGTCCGCATGGCACTAAAAGCCAGATAAAGCATGATCTGATCCATCGCACTGGGGTCAAGACGTTTGATCAGATCTATGTCGTTACTCATATTACAGACAATTGAATAGCACGTTTACAAAATTTTTAATCGAGTGAGAATTAGGTAGTATACACCTGGCTGAAGGCTGTCTTTACTTCAAACTATATTAGTATGCGATAACGATGATATCGGTGGTAGCGCAAACTACCGTTTTCGCATATTTCCTGCTAAAAAAGCAGAGTTAGTAGTTGTGACTATAACTGTCTGGAGCATCTAACCGGAAAATTAGAGACACCACCAAATATAGCTTAACAGTGCTTTATGTCCCAACACTCAACTATGCTGCAATTAATCTCCAAAGCCTTTCAGTTTTCTGGTTTTTTTCATCTTTCAAGAGCAACAACGTCAAGCTGCATACACCGAATGATGGCGCTATGCCGACTCAGAATAAAAACTAGTTTACGCAGTTAATCTGGGATATCTGTTACTAGAAAAAGATGCTTTTTTGCAACTTTGGCGAATTATTTGTAGTACACAATTGACTAGAAATAATTGGGAATTGTCTCAAAACAAATCGTTTACCAGGTGTAGCCAAATTTAGAGGTTGAGCTATACAGCCCGTTGTAAACTATCATTCCGTTCACAACCTCCAGTGATGTCTCGGCAGTATCAGCCGTTGGCTTGAGGGAAAAGAATAGACATCAAGTAGAGCAAATAATTCCAATTTCAAAATACCTGTTGTTTTTCAAATATTGTTCCTCATCATATCACTATTTTTTGGTTTGGAAATAAAATTATGCATTTTAAAGTTTATAAATGATGACTATTTAAATATTTTATATTCTGCTTAAATCAAGGTTTGATGATATTTTATATCTAGCCTAAATCCCAGTTTTATTTATTATTTTCTATATGATGATTGGACACAAAAAGCCGCGATTATTCCCAATTAAATCGCGTATCTATAAGGCTTTGCTGCTCGTGCTAATAACCGAAAAATTAGTTAATAGCCATACATATAATAAAACATCTTGGGTTCTATCCGATGATTGTTTAAAAAGTTTTTTGCCATAAATTTATATTTCTTTCATGAAAGAATTTTAAATTTTCATGATTTAACTAATTTATTGGCTACTTTTAAGTATGTTTTACCTCGCTATTTTATATATTTCAGAGGCTTAAATTACGTAGATAGTTGGTTGCGAGAAAAGAGTGATAATCCGTAGTAAGGTACGATAAAAGCTTCTTTTTCTGGGTGTTTTGGCGATCGCAGATTCAGTGAGCTTGTATAAAACGACAGAAATCAAGATACCATCTTACAAAACAAAATTAGTAAGTGGGTGTGAATAATTAAAGATTTGTAGTGACTTAGTGCGGTCTGATAAACTTCCCCATTAGGGACAAATAAAACCAAAGGATAAGGGCTTTAGTCCTCACTACAAGGCAATTTCATGTAATTTACATTGCTTAACATAAGTTAGTCTATTCTTGCCCACTTACTTTGCCTCCCATACTGGAAAAATAGGTAGGTTCACCGCCTAATATCAATTAAGTACGTTTGGCTTGAAACAATGAGTTCCTCTAAGCATTTCTGCGACTTCTCCATCTCTTAGTTCCAAAATATGCTGCAATAGTCTTAACTCCTTGCGAATCTTCTCTCTGAGCAAGTACTTGTGCCCAATTGCTGGAGTCAGTACTACTCATATTGCTTACATATACGTGTTTTCCCTACCTGTATCAGGCTAAATTCCTAAAAATATATTACAAGTCGATTTATTCTGAATACTGCTTGCCGATCTATTAAGTGTTATCTGCACCTATACAGCATTCTGAAATTATTCGTAAAAATTTAAATCCCCAACTTATTTGAGAAGTCGGGGATCTTGTTTGTCACATTAGCGTCAGGATTGATGCTGAGAGTGATGAGGAGTAAAGTAGCTCCTATCACTCTTAAGCTGATTGAACTCGCCATTTAATTCGTGGGACTAGAGGGTTTAACCTGATTTCGCATTGTTTCAAAGCTGAAAGCAGCCGCGCCAAAGGTTACAAATAACACTCCCAGAATTTGCACAATATCCAAATTTTCTTGAATGATTAACCCAGCGAAAATCACGGTTAAAACTGGGATGCTACCACCGATGAGCGCCGATCGCGAGGCACCTAGTTTACTAATACCAACATTATTGAGTAAATAACCTGCAAGGGTTAGCACGCCTAAAATAAACGCGCTTAAAACCAATTCCAACATTTTCGAGGGGTCAACTACTACCAAATTCCAACTGCTTGGCAAAGGTAGCATCAAACAGATAAAGCTCAACAACAACATCGTAGTGAAGTTAATTAAAGTAAAAGTCACCGGATGGAGTTTGCTAGCACAGACTCGCGTCAGAATTATGTAGGCAGCAAAAGCCACACCCGAAAGAATGGCGGTGCTGCTTCCCATTGAAGTATTACCGATACCGATGCTGGGAGAACCTCCTAAAACCAACAATTCACCGCAGCAAATCGCGGCGATCGCGGCGATGCGGAATAGAGTGGGGCGATCGCGAAACAGAAACCACGAGAATAGACCGCTAACCATTGGATAGATAAAGAACAGTGCGATCGCCATTCCAGTTGTGATTTGAGCGATCGCAATATAGATTAGTACCTGAGATAAAAACAAAAAGCACCCACTCACAATTGACAACACCAAAATCTGCTTGGTAGCTGCATTGGCAGGTGTAGCATTTCCTCGGACTGAAGCAGACAAAGTTTCCAAGTCTTGCCACAGTCTTGGATGCAATATCGGAGACAAAAGTACCATTAATGGTACGACTACCATAAACCGTAGCGTCAAAATTAACAGAGTATTGCCCAAAGTCGGCGGTAGCAATTGTTCTACCTCTAATACTCCAAAAATCTGGGAACCTTCGTGGAAAATCACTTTGATGGCTACGTTGTAAAGCGACGATACCACTGCCGATAAGACGATCAAAAACAAACCGATTTTGAGTGTCGATGAGTTAGAAGAATTAGGCGATCGCGATTGTGGGGGTTTTGCTTCCACCTGCGGTTCTGGCGCAGTGGTCGATGAGGGTTCAGCTTTGCTTTGCGATACGTTCTTACGGCGGACAGAAAGTGGTTCAGTAGGAATCTTCAGAGAAGGTCGGATTATTCTCGGCTGTAGCACAGATGCGATCGAAGGCTCTGATTTAGTTTCGTTTTCCGGCGATTCCTGATTAAGGACAGAAATTGGCTCGGTGGCATTATCCTTCGATGGCGGAACTATAGCCGCAGTAGATTCTGATGGCGTTTCTCTTACCGACAAATCCTTGCTTGGATTCGCGACGTTTTCTTTAATAATCGGCGGCTCTAATGTTGTTTCTTTTGGCGACAAATCCTTGCTGGGAGAAGAAATTGGATTCGCAACGTTTTCTCTAACAATCGGCGCCTCTAATGTCGTTTCCCTTACCGATAAATTTTTGCTGGGAGAAGAAATTGGAGGCGCGGTGTTTTCTTTAACAATCGGCGGTTCTAATGTTGTTTCCCTTGGTGAAAATTGATTGGAAATCGGTGAAATTGGCTCAAGGGAATTTCTTACTACTTGCTCAAACTCTGGTAAGGATGTTTCAACAGAACTGTTTTTTTCTGGCTCTGTAAACTGCAAAACAGTAGGTATACCTGCTGTTGCTGATTTACGTGAAGTTTCTTCTATAGTTTTTTCTAGTTCTCCATGCAGGCGGTTAACAAACTCCGCCAAAATCGTTTCCCCTTGCTGCTGCTGGCTATACATCCGTGACAACTGTTGGGAAAGATTACTTTGATAGTTCTTCAGCTCCTGTTGTAAGGAATTAAAGGTAACAGTAACGGTGTCATCGAGACTGTCAAACATATGTTCGACTTTTTCATTGATTTCACCGACTACATTGCTGCTCACTTCAGCAGACTTGAGCGCGGCTTGTTCGTAAGATTTGCCCTCTATGCTTTGATTAGCTAAAGTTGCCAGAGAGGATTGCAGTTGTGAAGATATATGCTTTGCCAGAACTTCTGCCAGTTGCCGAATTAACGCTTGCTGCTCGGTGATTTGGCGCACTTGTTGTAAATGCTCTTTTTCCTCTACCAAGCTTTGAATCTCATCAGATAACCGATTTTTTTCTGACTGAAGCCGCTTTACGTCTTCCTGCAAGCCTCTGAGGACATTCTGCTGAAGATTTTCTAAGTCTTCAACTAAAGCCCAAAGAGCATTTTCTGCTGCTCTAGATAGCTCCCCTCTGACTCTTGGGTTTTCTGGTTGCTTCTCGAATCGCCCCATTAGCTTCTAACCTCTAATACTTTGACGATAAAGCTGCTTCCCGTACACTTTATTGGCGGTCATCCTAATTTCCTGTATTTTGTCAGATAAATTAAAAATTTTAACAGCACTTCCGCATTTCAACGTAATTCTGTCATACTGAACACAAGTTAGCAAAGCATCCTAAGTTTGCCATACAGCTTACTACACCGTGTTCTCTTCAACATTGATAAGTATTTAACCATTAGATTGGGAATTTTGATGAGGTAGCACCCGTCTTCTCCCAAGGGGAGACGCTAAGAGCGATGGCGATTCCCATAGTTAGCGACGCTAGAGAGTCTAGGGGATTGCCCAACCCGAAAGGATTTTCGATCGATCGCCACGCCTGGAAGTCCCTTAAATAGAGACTTTTTTATTTTGGTCAGTTTAATTTTCATAAATTATTTGCCAATGAAATTTTACTTTTAAAGAAATCTCACTCCAAATAAATATTTATTGTTTTGCTGCCAATAATAATTGTCAAAGATTCAGAGATGCGTGTGCGTAGGCAACTCGTCGCTAGATATCCCCACCAAATTGTCTGACTTGCAAAACTAACTGTAAATTTGTGTGGAATGTAACTGGTGTGACAGTTTATATCTCTAAACGGGGATTAAAGTATCCTTCTGTGGAAATTCTAAGTTACGTTATCCCCTGCACAACATTCTAATGAATGAGCAGCAATTCTGCAAAAGCACACTTTTTTTGGCGTTGTTGCAGTCTGGGTTTTTCTTTGAGTAAATTCCAGTAAAGGAAAAGTTTGGAAAATATTAATAATTCTTAGAAGAATAAAATCTGGGCAATGCTGAAAATGGCAGCGCTAAGGGCAGCACTCACGGGGATTGTAATTAGCCATGCGGCAGCAATACCTTTTAATGTTTGAAACTTAATCGACTTGAGATTTTGCACTAGTCCAATACCAACGACACCGCCGACGAGAGCGTGGGAAGTGGAGACTGGTAAACCTAGTCGGGAGGCGATGAGGATGGTGGTAGCAGTTGCCAGCTCGGCACAAAATCCACTACTGGGTTGCAAGGCAATGATGTTTTCGCCAATGGTAGCAATGACTTTTTTTCCCCAGACAGCTAAACCACCAACAATACCAGCACCACCAAGGATTAAAATCCAAAGGGGGATAGTTATACCATCAGTAGGTACGCTACCAGTGCGATTGATGTAAACGATCGCAGCTAAAGGAGCGATCGCATTTCCCACATCATTAGAACCGTGAGCAAAGGCTACAAAGCAAGCACTTAGTAGTTGGAATCGGGCGAATAATCTTTCTACGGGATTGGGGAGTATTTCTCCCTTGTCTCTCTTATCTTCCAATTGTCGCCAACTCATGACTGTGAGTCCAACTGCTGCGATTGCACCGATTAATAGGGGGATGTCATGAGAAGGGATCGTAAAACCAACTTGCTCAATTACAAAATTGGTTAGCGGTTCAGTTAGCGATGGTAATACAATCACGCCGAAGACACCTAGCAGCAGAGTACTCAACCAGGGAATCCATTCTTGTAACTGAACTACTTGATTGGGTCGATCTAAAATCCAGTGCTTGATTTGACTGTAAAATAAAGCAGCGATCGCACCACTAATTAACGGCGTTAAAATCCAGCCAATGGTAATTAAGCCAATTGATGACCAATCAATTGCATTTACTCCCAAAGCTACCCAACTAAATCCAGCGATCGCACCAACAACCGCATGAGAAGACGATACAGGTAAACCGCGTGATGTCGCAATTTGCAACCACACACCACAGGATATTAGTACCGTTACCATTCCAGTTACGAATATTTGGGGTGTAGCTGCGAATAAGGCGGGATTAGCAATTTTCGTTGCTAGAGTTTCCGTTACCTCATGTCCAAACAACACAGCACCCGTAAACTCTAATACCCCAGCAATTATTAGTGCTTGTTTGAGGGTGACAGCTTTGGAACCTACGGAGGTTCCCATTGCATTAGCAACATCGTTTGCTCCGAGATTCCAGGCGACGTAGAAAGCTAGTAGAGCGACGAAAAGTAGGGTAATAAGCATTTTGTTAGGGACAAGAGGAAAGTGAGAGAGATAAGGATGAAACTTGAGCTTTTAAGGGTGAACTTTGAACCTTTGAGCCTCATCGTTGAACCTTTTAGCTCCATCGTCGAACCTTTGAGCTTCATCGTCGAGCCTTTGAGCCTCATCGTTGAACCTTTTAGCTTCATCGTCGAACCTTTGAGCTTCGTCGTTGAACCTTTTAGCTCCATCGTTGAACCTTTGAGCTTCATCGTCGAGCCTTTGAGCCTCATCGTCGAACCTTTGAGCTTCGTCGTTGAACCTTTTAGCCTCATCGTCGAACCTTTTAGCTTCATCGTCGAACCTTTTAGCTTCATCGTCGAACCTTTTAGCTCCATCGTCGAACCTTTGAGCCTCATCGTCGAACCTTTGAGCTTTAAAATTCTAGTTTTAACAAATTACAGCAGATTCGGAGTTTATGAGGTACAGTAGCAGCAATTTTTAAACCAATTT
>NZ_JAVRCL010000119.1:0-8064 GCF_034530775.1 Nostoc sp. DedSLP04
CGTTTGCTCAAAACAAGGTATTTTCATAGCATTCAGGTTAGTCTCAATTCCTTAGCGTACGATTTTCCCAAATTGGCACGGTGATGCCAATTGGCACGGTGATGCCTTCTATAGCCTTTTGACCCATATTCGACTCTGAGTGTGTGATTCTCAACTATTTTTCGTTTTATTACCTAAAAGCTAGAGTACACAAGAAGTTTAGGCTTTTCATCTCCATTCTAGCTTTTACTGATTTGTTGACACCATTCTCAACTACTGAGGCGTTCGTTCTATCGCTATTGACTAAAAAAATTCATTTTTTGCGATCGCTCAATTGAGATTATCCCCAAACAGGATCACCAAAAGTGGACAAGACCCATAATCCTGGCTCAAGCGCAACTATAGTTGCAAATAATCCTGGTTTGTAAATGTCATGATTGCAGGTTTAAGCGATTAGTATTGCAGGTTGCTACAGGTAAGGGTTGGCGGGTTAAACGTACTGACCTACAAGAGTATATTGATAAGCTGTTTTGAATCTCGCCAAACTGCGACAGTATAAAACTCGCCAGTAGCATCAATATTTTAACTGACGTAAGAGTTTACAAAACTTAAAACTTAAAACTTAAAACTGCGATCGCGTTTGGGTAATGTCTCTGGATACGCGATCGCGCCTATTCACTCAGTAGAAATCAGTTTGTAATAACTACCCCCGGCATTGCCGTTTTTGGGATTTTTATTTCTGCTCCGAGAATAGCAGCAGAATGAAAAATATAAGATATATCAGTCTCGCCAATGTAAAAACAATCGCTTAATGATTCACCTTCTGTATTAGTGATTTTGTACAGCTTGTTTGGTAACAAAGGAATGTTTGAGGTCATAACATTTCTATCCATTTTTAAGTACATAAGTACTATATAGGATTTATCACTTGCAACACCGCTCAGAGGCAGATTATTAAGTGGCACATTGTTAAGAACCTAACTTAACCAATTACAAACGCTTCTCTGAGATAGACATCTCGGTTGCCTTCCTCAGTCACCACAGTAATAGTCCCATGCACTTTGTCATAGCTGACCATTTCACCTGTGAACCTGACAACGCCACTGTGTGATCGCACTTCTACTAGATGCCCAACATATAAATTGATATCATCGCCTTCACTCTCAGCCTGCAAGAGCGAGATTGGCTTATCTAGTAGTTCAATCTCCTCAACCTCTAACTCACCCGCCCCAGTTTGGGAGCTACCCGCCCCAGTTTCGCCCCAGCTACCGCCCCAGTTTTCCTTGTCTTGTAAGACTTCCGCCCCACCCGCCCCAGTTTGGGTTGTATATTCCTCTTTTTTCATTGGAGGAGAAAGTAAATCAATTTTCATATCTTCCTTTTCAATGTTTTCTCCAGAATTAGAAAAAGTGGGGCGGGTGGGGCGGGTTGCTTGCTGTGGCTGGGTTTCTGGGGCGGGTAGTGGGGCGGGTATGGGGCGGGTTTCCTCTAAAGTGGGGCGGGTAACTTCCAAAATGCCAATGCCTTTCAGTATTGGAATTTGTTTTTTGCGAACATCACAGTACTGAGTTGCCCTGACTGCCTTCGGGAAGAGTTGAGCGATTCGAGCGATGATTTGGTTGATGCCCTTCACGTTCTTGTCACTGGGTCGTACTTGGTCAATCCATGTCCTACGGTTGCCCTCATCTATGGTCAGCGTCCCGTTTTGCTTGTACCAGTTTTCTAAGAGCATCCACAAAGCACTCGCTGACATCTCCCCACCTTCGACATAACCCAGTTTTTCATCTTCAATGAAGTCAAAAAGATGATTATTCTCTCTCTGAAGGTTGCGGAAAGCGTCGGTTGTGCATTCGTAATCAATGCCTTCCTCTATAAGGTTGTTGAGAGCTTTCAGCATTCTATTTAGGAATGCGGGGGCTAATTTTGTCCTAATAAACTCTGGGTCATAGCGAAATCGGGGGTCGCCTTTTATCTCGTTTAAATTGTTTGGGTCAGGATTATCTACAAAGGTTTTCTTGAATTCTAGAATTGCAATCCTATCCTTGATTGCTTGTATTACGCCTTGAAAAGCGGGAGTTTCGTTTAAGTTAAAAATACCTATTGCGCTAGAAGAGAATTCTATATGGTCTTTCCCTTTGTGTTCGCAATGCAATGTATCTCCAGTAATAAACAATTTTAAACTTTGAAGTCTATCAATTCTGCTTGTTTGTGGGTTCTCAGAAGCCCAATTAACTCGACTATATATAAGTGGGGCTAGCCCGAACTTCCTGCCTTCGTCATAGGATTGAAATTCACCCAAGGACACAGAAGTTAGTCCGTTCTTCCCGTAAATCGTTGATACACACTCGCGCAGGGCATCTTTACCATTAGAGCCAAGCCCAATCGCAAACATTGCTTTTACCTCTCTCCCTCTGAATTTTCTAACAGTTTGAAGGTCAAGGGATGCAGCAACATTTCTGATAAATATTTCTTGCTGTGGTTTGTCTAGACAAGCTAAAAGTTGCTCACAATATGTATCGTCAGCATTAGGGTCATATTCAATTAACGGTTCATAAATGAAGTAGTCCTGGGGCGTATGCGGGTCTAATCTTATTGTAAAATCCCTGCCTTCCCACTCAACCCTGACTATTCCATTGGTGCAATTTACCCCAGGAGGATTAATTAGTTCTGCCTCAATTGCCGTTCGCATTTTTGCCCATTCCAAAACCTTCTTGACCGAACTGGGCGAGGTGTAAGGATAGGATTTTTTACCTTGCTCATTTTCAACTGCAAAAGAGTTACAGAAGTCAGTTATTCGCTTAGTTTCTCTAGAGTCTGGGGAGTGTTTATAGTGGTTGCCAGTATGCCAGTAGAGTTTATCCGCAGCACAAATCCAACTCTTATCCCCATAGAGAGTTTTGAAAGCAATTTGAATGAAGCTGACAACTGGATCATCGTCAGCGTTAATTTCTTCTGCCTGTTGTGATCGCGCTGCTACGGCTGCATGAATCTCCTTTTCTAGCTTGTGGATAAACTCTATTACATCCATCTGCCCTAAGACTTCCTTAATATCGGATGATTTATATGGTAGTCCAGGGCAGATGTCGTGAGGGTTAATCCCTATTAATGCGATTCCAACTTCGGCGGCGCACTCTTGGCAGGTCTTGAGTTTCTTTAGCCCAGTGTCGTCGGGGTCATGCAGGAAAACGATTAATCCTATGCCTGAATTCTTGAGAAGTTGGTATTCTGGCAGGATTGATTTTTTGTCCCAGGCACTACCTTGGAAGGTAAATCCAGCAATCCCATGCTCTCGACCAACTTCTACGCATCCCTCACCTTCATGCTGGAGTAGTGCCGGGGTTCCATTTACTGATTTGGCGGCGGCGATCGCTTCATCAATACGATATGCCCCCCAAGTTTTATCACCCTTTTTCATCTCTGGTGTGCCGTCGGGGAGTCTATGCCATTGCCGAAAACTCTTGTCGTAACCTTTTTCTTTACTGATGTCTGCCCATTCGTAACGGTCGATCCATTGAGTTGGCGAGTATTGATAGGTTGTTTCGGTTGCGTTTCCGGGGATGCCTTTTCGCTTACTCCTTAATTTTTGAGGTTGGGGAATATTGGTCGCTGGCTCCGGCAGCATCACTAAGTTTGAGTCATGCGGGATTTGGGTTGGTTCGGGTTTGACCGTCTTAAGTTTGACTGGCTTTCTGTTTGCCGAGGGGGTGTAATTATTGCCCTTTCTCTCTGCCGGCACTTTAGCCCAAGGGTTTATTGCCTCCCTGACTTCCGGGCAAGGGCAGCCGTTGAAGCAGGTATACTCCCCGGTTTCTGGGACTATCGACAAGTTATGCCCACCGCAAACGGGACAGATAAATTTACCCTTCTCCTTGGCTGGCTCTAGCTGGTCTTGGAAGTTGCGAATGTCGAAAGAGGCGATTGAGGCGAATGTATCTGTCATGACTACAACCTATTGAAGTGAGGGTTTGTAGCCTGTACCAGAACGAAAAAATTGCAAACTTAAGCCTTACAGAATAGTAATCAATGTGGTAGCATTGATTTAGAAAAAATATTAATCATTTTTGATTGTTTGCTTTTCTCGCCTGGTGGTACAGGCAATGAGAGGAGCAATCTTTTTTATATATAGATTGCTTAACTATTAAAGAATTAGACCTTTCGCTAGGGCATATTCACGTATTGCCCTACGAATTAATTCACTTTGGGTAATATTGAGTTTTTTGGCAATTTCAGGAACTCCTATCTCCCAATCTGGCAAGCGAAAACTGGTTGTCCTGTCCTTCAACGTGGCTCTTGATTTTGCCATTGCCTTAAGTTTTTAAAATTACTTTAATCGATCAAAAGATAGCATAGTTTCTAATAAGAATGCCAGCTTTTTTTGGCTTTACCCTTTAAAAATGAAATTCAATATACCACAATTCATAAGGGTTACAGCCTGCAATTGCTATTAAGTAAGGTCTTTTAGAGTTTAAGAGTAATATTTTAAAATAATTTGATTTGAACCTCCAAAAAATATAACTTTACAAAACTCACACTGTTTAAATCATGTGTTGCACAATACATCGGTAGAGACTCCTATAACTTCAAAATGGCAGCCGATCATCAAAAATAAGGGTCAAACTTGGGTCAACACACCCTGATCAGGGAGGTTTGAGAAAATTAACGAACCTGGGAGCAGATACCAGAAGCACTGAGTTGGTTTTGAAAAGGCTTCGTGCAATTTCGTTGAATTTCAAGAGAAATGCAGCAAGTTAATCTCCTGCTTCTCTTTCAATTTGCAATAACTCTTCGATTCCTTTCAATTCAAAATACTTACATAAAGTCAGAATTGTATTCTCATCAATGCGTACAACTGTGTTCCTGTAAAGCTTTCCGACAGTGCTAGGGGCTAGCCCGGTATCGCGTGATAGTTGTGTTTGGGTAATTCCTTGTGCCTCACATAATTCCTTCAATTTACAATTCAACTTCATGATCCAAAAGGCTGATAGATATACATCTTAGTTGCCTAGCAAGCTTGCCAGCTAGATATAAGTTGCTGCCTATTTTACCATCTCTTGATATAAGTTGTACTAACAGTTTCCACATTAACACGCTTATTATCTTCCACGCTTCTAAGCTATAATGCCTCTAGTATAAGGGGTATAAGTATCATTGGAACAGAAAACCGGGTTAAGCTTAAAAGCCGTATTCGCTAAGATTTTCTCGATAACTAAGGTCATTGACGGGGGTAAATGAACAATCGATGCTGTTGGCAAAAGTATTACAGGAGCCTAAACAAACGTATTACAACTAAAAGCTACAACCACAGATTGAAGGTTTGAGCTTAGGTAATACTTTAAAATACAAACACGTATTACATTCGCCAACAGTATCAGCAATCGTACAGAAAGTTACGCTAAGGCTGTAACCCTTACTAGATATGTATTCTGCAAATCGATATTTTTGGCAATTCTCGATGTACCAATTAACCTATAGGCTATTTGGTGCAACAATTTAATACGGCACAGCAAGGCTTTAAAGCTCCTAAATTTCATAGACTTCAATTGGTACAGTTTCATCCGTGGCGATCGCAGTATTGAAAACAGCCCATTAATTCCTTAGCGTAACTTTCGGAATCACTGCTCATTTGACCCCTTGACTTAAACTTATTATCGAGTCACTACTCAACGATAAAATAAAGGTTTCAGATTCTAAAAATTTTTGTCTTACTCATGTAATATCTCTTAACCCAGTTTTCTGCGCGAATGCTACTCATATCCCTATAATTAACCATCTGTTAGGGTTTTCCATAGTATTTACCTTTTTACATTGAATTATTTGCGAATTAAAATCTTTAAAACCATGATGATTAGAACTAAACCAACATTTCTAATTTTTCAACTTTCCTAAATATTTGTCACAGGTATTTATGACGCTTCAATCCTCAATCAATTTAATTAAATTGAGGATTTTTGTTCACTTAAAAAACAAACCGGGGACTCATGCCCCCGGCTTCGGGTTGATATTTAATTTTGGTTTTTTTGATTTTAATTTTCTACTGCAATTATATCTGTATCAGCAGTCGAAATGCAAGGCGAACTTCAAAAAAAAATGTAAAGTTTTATTAGAGATACCTATATTGTTTGACGATTGCAAGCTTGGAGAGAGCCAAATAATAAAATGTTTTCGTTAAGAGATCGGGAATCCTTTACTTTCTTATTTGCGATCGCTGATTGCTCAAGCACCGCCAGAAGAACAAGCAGAAGTCTTGCACTTAGTTGCAGATTCATTTGCCAGAAATCAGAAAGCCGAGAGTAATCTAGACACAGTAGAGTTAGCAGTAGGATAACTACTTTCAGCACATCTCCTCCCCAGGTTTCACTTTGGGGGCTTAACAGTCAACGGTGGCGGTGGTGGTAAAGTACCCGTAGGCAAAGACTGCAATGCTGATAAAGCTGGAGCTACTTTTTGCTCTGGAGTCCGGCGGTCATAAATCTGGCGCTGCATCTTTTGACCGTGGGCCATCAGTTCCGCCAACGCAGCTAGTACCGAGTCCGATGTTCCAGAAAGTTTGAGATATGTCACAATCGAATCTCTTACCATGTGAGGAGTGAAAGCTTTTCCTGTCAGACGATATATTCGTTTCCGAAAATAGTTGTATAAAGAGCCATCTGTTAGCGGTTTTCCATTCAATTGGGTAAATACATAGGGGTGGTTTGGATTGAAAACCCCTCGCCATTTTGATAACCATTCTGACAATAAGGGATATAAACTTGGTGGGAGTTCTACAATTCGTTTCTGTCCATTTTTACAATAAGTATCTCCTGTTTTAAAATCCTCTGCTGTATGTTCAACAAACCATTTCTCGTCGCGATTTATTAAAGTTCTTCCAAACTCTAACTGTTGTATAGTTCTGGATCTATCTGGGAAGGCACTCAAAAACATACAAATTAAAGCGACTTGATGACTTTGAGCGATAGCCCGTAAAGAGCGTTGCTTACCGTATTTATCTTTTGGAGCGCATTCTTCTTGCAAACGCTGTACACAAGCTTTAAATGTTAACCAATCAAGCCATTTTTTGGATTCATCAGCGCAACGTGGTGTGACATTGACTCTTGCCATGATTTCGCACTCTAATTGCCGCAACTCTTCAATTATTGGTATATCCTTATATCCAACACGTTTGTTAGCTACTTGTTCACGAGATTGAGATTTAGATTCCTTGTGATACAAGTATTTAGCAACAGCAACTAATGATTCCACCACTTTTAATTCGGTATTAGGGGAAGCTCCACGAGTTTCCCTGAGCCATTGTAAATGTTCATCAACAAAATCCATAATATAATCGATAGCTTCTTCATCTCGCTGTCCATTTTCAGATAAACAGCTAGTAGGAACAAGGATTTTTAAACTTAATTGGTTTAGAGGTATATCCTGATAACGGAATAACCATCCTAATAAACGTTTACAGTTGTTAACATGAGCGATAGCGCTCCGCTTTCTTAAAGGAGCGTCTTGACGTTTACGATTGCCTACAATTGCTATCTGAAAACTTAGAAAATTCTCGAATTCTTGTTTTAATATATCTGAGATTTCGTGTTCTTTTAATCCATAAGCATAGTTAGGGCAACTAGATGTAAGCTTTTTGTCTGTAACCCGGAAATGATCGCCGACTCGGCCTCTTTTTTGACGGATGGGAGGGCAATATTTTGCAGCATCTGTTTTGGCAACTATTTTCCACCAAGATTGGCTACTGCACCAAGAGAGCATCTTTTTTAGATGCATCCGGTAATTTCGGGCACTTGCACTTCCTGCTACACCTAAAGAAACAAAAACTTCACTCTGGTATCCCATTACATTAGGCATCTCCGATATCGGCACCTGTTTCATGAAATCTAATCCAGCGTTTACATCCTCTTGAGTCAGTTTCTTCCGTGTTGGTAAGGGAAATCCCCACTTGGACAGCGTATAACGAATTAAAGCGGTACGAATTCCTGCTGTAATGTCTTGTTTGCTGGGGATCTGGGTGGATTTCAGATATTCACAATAAGGTTGATAACTGGAGTTTAGACTAAGCTATGCAAAACGACCCAGCAGGGCTGAGTTAAT
>NZ_JAVRCL010000120.1:0-7997 GCF_034530775.1 Nostoc sp. DedSLP04
CGATAGTTTAGGGGTTGCCCTACGCAAAAATAGCTCGATGCCAGGAACCATAATTCAAACAAAAACCCCCACGCTCTGATCTGAGCTTGGGGGTTTTTTGTTTAGATAAGCAATCTTCAAGTTTGGACTTGCCAGTATTTATCCCATATAGGTTTTATCATGTTCGGATGATTACTTGTAATAAAATCTATCAATGCAGGTTAGGTTGTAGCTTGCTTAAGAGTACGGCAGTGAAACCCAATATAAACAAGGATAAAATTTTGGGTTTCGTTCCTCAACCCAACCTACTACGCACAACGACATTAGACTCCTACTATAGATAATGAAGCGATCGCGTCACACTTAAAGGCTTTATTAACTCCAGCAATTTTTGCTCAACAAAAATATTATAATTTGAACATATTTGGATAGCTGATGGCTCCCCATTAGAAGCTTTATTTCGGGCCTTGGTATTGTTTTCAAAAATCAAATCTATTAATAAAAAAATGCCCCTTAAAATCGTTCAGAACTTTGATGGCAGTTTTACTCTTGAAGCACAAGCTCAAGAAACTCTATTCAATTTATTGACAAGCGTTGCTTTCTTAAACCAAATTTGCCAACAGTTGGGGTGTAAGCAACTTAAATTTACAGAATTACTCTTCCAGCCAGTTCCTTACAGCTTAACTACCACTAAAGGAATGCCAGCAGAATTTGAAAAATATCATGAATCTGATGAGTATATCATCGTCAATGTACCACCCAATTTCATGTTCAGTGCCAAGATTTTTAAACCCAGCCGCCTTTGTGCAATTTACCAAAAGTTGAGTAATTAATAATTTTAAAGATAATTTTTTCCTAATTGGCAATTTTCAATTCTGAAGGCAAATAATAAGTTTGATATTTGATATATGGCTTCTGAAACAAATCTTTCTTCTTTGGCAACTTTAGAATACATTCCCTACATTGACGATCGCGGCCAATTACCCGAACAATTTCAGGGTAAAATTGGGGTATATGCTATCTTTGACCAAAAAAAAGTGCTGCAATTTGTAGGATATTCCCGTGATGTTTTTCTTAGCCTCAAGCAGCATTTAGTCCGTCAGCCACAGCAATGTTATTGGGTTAAAGTTCAAACTATTGAACGTCCTAGTCGCGCAATTTTAGAAAATACTGAAAATGCTTGGATTGCTGAAAATGGCAGTGTGCCTTGGGGTAATGGGGATCAAAAGGAAAAATGGACTCATCCTATTGATGTCAAAGTTGCAATGACAGCTGAAGAACAGGCAAAATATGAAGATCCAGCTAATGATGAATTAGCACAAATAAAAGTTCTTAAAAATGTGGCACGCAGAATAGAAGCAGAAATTTCAACGCAATTGTTAGAAGTGCGCGGTTTGCAAATGCAAATTCGCTTCAATCCTAAATTGAAAGAAGAAGGTTTACTAGATTTGAAATGAAGGTAGTTTTGGGGAAAACTATCTTATGAATATCGCTTGTAATCTCCCATGACAATACAGCTGTTGAACGATCGCTATCAAGTTATCCGCACACTGGGTGCTGGTGGGTTTGGTGAAACCTATCTAGCTGAAGACACCTATATGCCTTCAAAGCGCCATTGTGTGGTTAAACAGTTAAGACCGATTCACAACAATCCCCAAATTTACCAGTTAGTACAAGAGAGGTTTCAACGCGAAGCAGCTATTTTAGAAGAACTCGGTGGCACAAATGACCAAATTCCGGCATTATATGCCTACTTCTCTTCTGGTGGACAATTTTACTTAGTTCAAGAATGGGTTGAAGGCGATACCTTAACTGCAAAAGTTCAGAAGCAGGGGCTATTTAGTGAAGGCGCTGTCCAGGAATTGTTTATGAATTTATTACCTGTCCTGGATTACGTTCACTCTAAGTATATCGTTCACCGCGATATTAAACCGGATAACATTATTGTGCGTCATCGGGATGGTAAACCAGTGCTGATTGATTTTGGTGCTGTGCGGGAGTCAATGGGAACAGTGGTGAATTCTCAAGGAAATCCTACCAGTTCGATTGTGATTGGTACACCTGGCTATATGCCCAGCGAACAAGCAGCAAATAGACCAGTTTTTTCTAGTGATTTATACAGTTTAGGAATGACGGTAATTTATTTGCTGACTGGTAAACAGGCACAACAACTAGAAACGGATTCCCAGACGGGTGAAATTGTCTGGCGACAGTATGCTAGTCATATTAGCCCAATTATGGCAGGAGTGGTCGATACAGCGATCGCTTATCATCCACGCGATCGCTATCCCACAGCTAGAGCAATGCTGGATTCTTTGCAGAGCATAGCAAATCCAATTCCACCGACGCAACCCCTGTTAACTCAACCAACTGTAGTCTCTGCACCGCCACCTCAGACAGCACCTGTCAAACCACAGCCTAGCCCTCAAAGTAGTCATAGTCAGAATAATATTCTCATAGGCAGTTTGATTGCAGGTGGGTTAATTGGTGCATCTGTGATTATTAGTCAAGTGTTATCCAAATCTTCTCAACATACAGCAGACAAAACGGTATTACCTTCAGAAACACCGTCAAATATTACAAGTCCAGTGATAGAAACTCCCACATTCACACCAACGACCCCATCTGTTCCAACTCAATCATCTTCCTCAACTACATCAATACCACCTGTTGATAGCACGACTCTCAACAATTATTTCTGGCTTTCTCAAAGACTTGTAACTGATGCAGATTTGGATGGTAAAAGCGGTTTTGAACTCGATATTATGCGAAATTCGATTTTTGCCAGTCATGGTCGCCGTTTTGAGAATATTGAATTGCAAAATTACTTTAATAACCAACTTTGGTATCGTCCTATATATTCACCAAAGACATTTCCAGTTAAATTGCTGACAAAATTAGAGCAACAGAATGTAGAATATATCAACAAATATCAGGTTAATACCGGGTTAAGATATTTTAAATAATTAAGTTTTTCATCATCAGGGAGTGAGGACTGAGGAGAATAGCCAATACTTTTCTACAAAGGCTGTGCTAACGGCTAAATCTCACTGTGAGTAGTTGGACAAAGTGGATTATAAAAACTTGAGAATTGTTCAGTACAAGAGTGTGCATGCTTGTATAATATCTTACATTAATTTTCGCTTATCAATCAATTTATCATTACTTATTAGATAATATTTAGGTTAGCTGGTGTAGCATATCAGACAAAATGAAGGATATTCAATAGCCTAAAATCGAAAGATATTAGGGGCTAATCCTACCGAAATGTATGTGGGGTCAGAACCAAACTGTGTTTGTGTGCCATAAACTACATCTTTAGATACTAGTCAGTTTCCGAACCAGGCATTTATATTTAATATATAAAATTGCTATTTTTCAGATTAGAAATCCATAAGTTAAAGAAATGCCATTTTTATATTTTCTTTGTTATTTTGTATTTAACGGGACAGTTCTTCATGATTTGGTGGGCTTAAATAACAATTAGTTAAACCATTTCTCTTCCCAAAGATGCATGTAAATTGTTTGCATTATGCTTACTTTGCTTTTTAATCTACAAGCAAAGTGCAAATTGACTAAACATATTACATGACAAGATTTTCAATCGGCAAATAGTTCATATTCACGACGGTTAACCTTGCCTAAAACTATGCTTAAAACACAGAATCAACGTATTTTTCTGCCTGCTTTCATTAAACCTTTAGAAGAAAAAAATCAAACAGCTAGTAAAAAGCAATTTGCTCAACCAAAATTAGATTTACTGCAACCATTACGTCAATGGCTCGACAAAATTGAGATTCAGAATCGGAAATTAGCTAAATTTATTGCTAAATTAATTCCCGCCCAGTGTCCATTTGAGCGTGATGTCATGCTTTTTGGTCGCAAAATAGGACACATTCCGCCAATGTGTAAACTGAATCCGCTTTATAACGAACTTGTCTACTTGCGTTTTCGCGCTTTGTGTTATTTAGTAGATCAGTGTGGAGAAGATATTCAATCTTACTGCTGAATATAACGAGAAATAACTAATATGGAAATTAAAATTGAGCAGCAACTTAAGACTTGAATATCTCAATGGATGAGGTGTATTTAAATGGGAAATTTTGAAAAAGGAAGTCTCCAAATTTCCTTGGAATTATGATTATCAAGAAACTTGCTATTTTTTGGAAGGTGACGTACTTGTTACTCCTGATGGCAGAAAACCAGTGCAAATGGGTAAAGGCGATTTAGTAATTTTTCCCGCTGGTATGTCCTGTACATGGGAAATTACAAGTAACGTAAAAAAGCATTATTACTTCGAGTAGTAAAAAATCAAAATTGAGCGATTTTTTTTCTTGATTATCCAGAAAAGCAAGATTTCATAAATCAATTTTGATTTCTATTATGGAAGCTTACCGACGAGTATTGTAGGATAAAATGGCAGAATCGGCAAATTGTTTATATCTATCTCTGTCAAAACTCGTTGCGACTCCATTACCTAAAAAATATTCGTAGAAATAGATCGTCTAATTCTCGCCAAATTTGGCAGTAAACAAAGATCCCCGACTTCGCAAAAGTTGTTGGGGATTTTGTGCGATCGCCAGCAGAGAAAATCCAGAGAGTTCATAATCGTATTAGTGGGAGTTTAGCAGCAAAATGTTTGATCCCACCGCAATTTTATTGAGGAAAATCATTAACAATGTTACTGCATTTAAGTACTTGGCAAGAAGTCGAAGCTTATTTACAGCAGTCAAAGGGGATTATTTTCCCTATTGGTTCTACAGAACAACACGGGCCAACAGGGTTAATTGGTACTGATGCTATTTGTGCAGAAGCGATTGCAGTTGGTGTGGGTGATGCAACCCAAGCGATCGTGGGGCCTACAATCAATGTGGGGATGGCACTACACCATACTGCCTTTCCTGGCTCAATCAGTCTGCGTCCCAGCACTTTAATTCAAGTAGTGCGAGATTATGTAACTTGTTTAGCCAAAGCTGGTTTTAGCAAGTTCTACTTTATTAACGGACACGGAGGGAACATTGCTACCCTGAAAGCGGCTTTTTCAGAAACTTACGCTCATTTAGAAGATTTGCAGATTGCCAATGCTCAACAGGTGCAATGTCAAGTGGCAAACTGGTTTATGTGCGGTTCTGTATATAAGCTAGCTAAAGAATTATATGGGGATCGAGAAGGTTCTCATGCAACGCCAAGCGAAGTAGCCCTCACCCAGTATGTTTATCCAGAAGCGATTAAGCAAGCACCCCTTTCACCAGAAGTAGCAAGCGGACATCGAATTTATAGCGCTACTGACTTTCGAGTGCGTTATCCAGATGGACGTATGGGATCAAATCCGGCTTTAGCAACGCCAGAACATGGTAAGCAATTTTATGATTTGGCAGTTAAAGAACTTAGCAATGGATATTTGGAATTTGTGAACGCAGAATAAAACTCATGAAAAGACATTGTAGAGATGCGAGTAAAATCGTGTCTCTGCATCAAATATCTTGAGAATGATTATTAGACAAGTCACCAGCTTCGCCACTACTATAAGCGTGAGGTTCTCCTTCTGCGAAGATTTCGACAATTTCTCCATTGAGTAGTTCAACTTTGCGATCGCTCAAAATGCCACCGTCAATCATGCGGTGATATTCGTCAATCGTCCACTTAGCAACTATCACACTCATGACGATTGATTCCTCCCAATAATTCTTAATATTTTTCCATTTTAAAGGTACTTCAGGTGTAATTCAGAATAAGTCGATTGATTGAAGATAAAGATATGCCAGACAGCATGTGATAATACTGATACACAGGCTGAGGTAACAGCTTAGTAACTATAAAATAGTCGAGTATGCAATTATGTTAAGAGAAATTTCGTTGGTGTTGGCGCAGTCCGCCGTAGGCATCGCTACTTTTGTTATTCCCTTGACTAGCTACACCCATAGTCAAGTAACTGCTACCACCACTAATTATCAAATTTCTCAGAATCCTAACAATCAATCAACAGGAATAACTATTGAACGTCTAGGAATAGGTGGCGTAAAACTTTCTATGTCCGAAGCACAAGTCAGAAAAATTTTAGGTAAACCTGTAAAAGTAGAAAATGGCTTTATAGCTGCTATTGGTAAAGTTCGTACTCTGAAATATGCAGGCATCACAGTTGATTTAGATGAAGGTGCTAAACCAGGTAATTTTACCGTTTATCAAATCAAAGCAAATCGTTCTAAATATTCCACCATAGATGGAGTAAAAGTAGGTGACAAACAATCAAAAGTGATTAGAACCTATGGAAAAACTGAAATTTCCCAAGATGGTAAAGTTACTAATTTAAATTATATAGTTGAAAAACCCAGCCCTGGAGGTTTAAATTTTACTGTTGAAAAAGGCAAAATAACAGAAATTTTCTGTTTTTACGTGATGAATTAAGCAATTTTTTTAAGAGAAAAGCAATGCAATGTAAACCTCTTCACTTTATCTGGAGACATCCCACAATTCAGTTCAGGGCAAACCTCTTCAACCCAACCTATCCTATCACTTATTTTGCATAGCGAAGTGTTAAGTAGCCTCTGTTGAAAAAATAAAAACCTCTGCTGCTTGAGTCGGCCAAACAAATAGGTTTTGCTTTGCAATATCCAGGTCAATAGCAATACCTATAAAACGCGATCGCTCAAAATGCCAGCGCCAATCATCCGCTGATATTCGTCAATTGTCCACTTAGCAACTATCACAGTCATAACGATTGATTCCTCCCAACAATTCTTTATATTGCCTTCTGAATTAAATTTTAGTTTTTTTAATAAAAATCAATAGAGGAAGCAAACAGTTAACTTTTTTGTACCTTAAAGTCTTTAATTTTGAATTTTGAATTGTGAACTGGCATCTAAATCTATAACATTAATTAGAACATTCTCGACTCAATAGCAACTGCCCATTATTCAGCCGATATAGACCAGTCGGTTCGATAATCGGATCGCCTTTTTTCCAGGGACGGGATGTAGTTTCTACACCTCTGACCTCTCCAGTTGTGTAGGTAGAAACCGAAACACCAGGACGATTAGGACTCAAAGCACCAGACCCTGTAATAGTAAAAGAGTTTTCTTGTCGCTTGGTGCCGCGTGAAATGCAACTATTGGCGATGAGTGCATTGGTATCAATGACTGGGGGTAATTCGGTGAAGCTATTTTTGATAGAACTAGTATCGGGTGCGTTAATGTTGATTACACCTGCAACACCTTGTTCAGAACTTGCAGTAATATCACTTTTCTCGGTTGGCTTTGGACGTGCTTCGATACCGAAGATACCTTGCGATTTAATTTCGACGTTTCCACCGGTTCCTGTGAAGGCATTGGCTGTGATGTCGCTGTTTCCTTCGGGGATGGCAATGATATATTTTGAATAGATATTGATGTTACCACCATTGCCACCTAATTGTGCTGTACCTGCGGTGGTCGAAATTCCGCTACCGCTACGCAATAGTAAAAGATCATCGATAGTTAAATTGATATTTCCACCATCACCAGAGTTGCTTGCTGCTGCAATAAATCCTTGGTTATCAAGCGTTGCAGAAACAGAATTAATATTAATATCTCCGGCTTTCCCTTGTCCCTCACTGCTGGTACTTACTCGCCCACCATTACTTAAATAGAAATAATTTGTGCTCAGGTTAATATTACCACCATAGCCTATTGAACCTTTTTCGGTGTTAGCAAATAATCCGGTATCTGTTCCAGATAAGCTGATCTGGTCACGAATTTGTAAGTTAATATTTCCGGCTTGGGCATTCCCAAAGGTCGCAGTTAAGAATTGTGCGCCATTATTGGCTATTAAGTTATTAGCATTGATCTGAATATTACCGCTTTGACCAATATTATTAGTAGAAGCTGAGATTTTCACGCCATCATCAATGTTTAAGTTTTGAGTGGTAATCTGAATATTACCTGCCTCACCTGTACCTTTCGTTTCTACTGTTAATTTACCTTGACCTGCAATAGACATGTCCTTAAAACAAAAGTTATGGAAAAATGATACAGAAATAAAAA
>NZ_JAVRCL010000121.1:0-7360 GCF_034530775.1 Nostoc sp. DedSLP04
GGGCATTGGGCATTGGGCATTGGGCATTGGGCATTGGGCATTGGGCATTGGGCATAGATTATTCTTCTTGTACCCCTGATACTCCCTTATTTTCCTCTTTCCTCATGCCTGGACTGTCACCGGATGGCTAACAATGCCTCCGTAGAGCAATCCAGAGTCATTCCACGGAACTGTACTCGGTTGTGTGTTACCTAAATTGTCAGTAGCACGAGCTTGGAGAAAATATTCCCCAGGAAGTGGGTTCCATTCAATGTCCCAGCGTACCCACGCAAATGGAAAATTTGGTTCTCTCAGTCGTGCAAATTGCCAAGTTTTGCCACCATCCAGGCTGACTTCCACACGGACAATCTTTCCTTTCCCAGACCAAGAACGTCCACGTAGTAAGTGGGTTTTAGCAGAAAGCGTAGCTGGCCAAGCCAACTCGAAAGCGCTCTTAACATTTTGATAGGTAATCAGCTTACCTTTATATGGTGCGATCGCTGGGTAATCTGCACCAACTAGCACCATTTGCTCTGTTACCCACTGCGTATATATCGGTGTTTGGGAAACTTCAATTCGCTCAATCCATTTAACGTCGGCGTTTCCTCCCCAACCAGGGAATAACACACGGCACGGCTGACCATGATCTGGAGGTAATGGTTCTCCATTCATTGCGTAGACGACGAGCGAGTTATCTGCTAATGCTTTGCTAATTGGAACTACACTGCTGAACTTAGATTTATTTGTCTCCTTAGAGTCCAGCGAATCCACATCTGCACCCTCAACGAGTACGTCTTTCGCTGTGGATTTCAATCCAGCTCGCTCTAATAACATACCAAGTGGTACACCAGTCCACTCAGCCACACCAATAGCCCCAAGTCTCCACCGTGTTCCAGGGAGTGGTGTGTTGTAAGCTTCTTCAAAGAAGCGCCGACCGTTAGCAGCACACTCAATGGCACAAGTGACGGAAATGGATGGCATGGCGATGATTTGATCGTAAGTAAACTCGCAGGGAGCAGAAACGCCAGTTCCATGAATTTGCAAACGCCATGTAGATGGGTCAAAAGGGGGAGGTGTACTGCGGTTGTGAACATAGAACCAATCATTTGGTACTAAATAACCACGCCCATACATCGCTTCCCAGTTCATCTCTAATGTGCCTTTGCTATGAGAGATATACCCTGGTGGCAATGGCTTAAGTATTTTACTGCCTTTAGTTTTAATAGCTGCCTGACTGTGAGCAAGCGCAGGTTTAGCTAACCCCCCGATGGCTGTAGCGCTAACCATAGTAGCTAGTATTTTCAGAAAGCGCTGGCGCGAAATACCCGCATCTGTACTTTTTTGCCAGATGCACTGTTCAACCCGTGCCTTTAGATAATCCTCTTGGTCAAAGAGGTTTTCATCGCTCAAGCTATTACCCCCTTGTAATTTATAATTCGTAATTCGTAATTAAGGCACAGAGTAATGAAGGGGCAAAGGGAGATGAAAGAGATAAGGGAGACAAGGAGAAAAACCAATGCCCAATGACGGCAGTTGCTCCACTTGGGGAGACCCCATCGCCCTTGGCGTCTCCCCTTGGGAGAAGACCGCACTGCCTCCCCCATGCCCAATGCCCTAAAAAACTAGCTGTTTATTGCTGTCCAAACACCAGTTATCGGATCTTGTGTGTAGTTAGGCAAATAGTGAGCTAATCCGTTTTTAGCTATTTGAGCGATCGCATTTATAAAGCGATCGCAATCTTCTAATGTATTATATACAGCAAAGCTGGCTCGGATAATACTAGGAATGTTCCGTGTAATTCCTCTGTCTACTTCTTGAGCAATCTCACAGTCTTGTTCGTCTGAAACATTCTTGAGTTTGCGAATGTATTCATAAGTGCAGAAAGCCCCAGCCCGAACCCCAATACCGTATTCTTGTGCCAAAATTTCTGCTACTAAGCGTCCGTCAAATCCATCAATATCAAAGGGAATAACATGGGCTAAATTATCTCCAGGAATATGTAATTTGACACCAGGAATCAGCCCAAGCCGTGTATATGTAAATTCAACTAGAGAGTGTTCATACTGAGCAATGCGCGAGCGCCCTACTGCTTCGATAATTTCAATCGCCTTGGCAATAGCGATCGCACCCATTGCGTTTGGTGTTCCGGGGTCATGGGCCCGTTCTGTATAAAAACGCTTGATCTCTAGGTTTCTAGTGATATAAGGCAAGTTTCCACCCCCAATTTGATAAGGGTAGGAGCTATCAAAAAATTCTTTTGGCCCCAGCAAAACCCCGGTTCCATAAGGGGCATACATCTTGTGTCCAGAGAAAGCTACAAAATCTAAATGACATGGATCGTCATCAGCACACATATCGACTCGTTCATGCTGAATTAACTGACACACGTCAGCGAATATCTTCGCACCATACCGATGTGCTAAAGCTGCGATTTCGTAAATTGGTGGTCTATAACCTGTAATTGTCGAAGCACCTGTAATAGTTACTAACTTAATTTGCTCGGCTTCGGGGAGATTTTGGTGTGCCTTGAAGATATCTTCAATTTCTGCAATACTTACACTCCCATCTGGCTGTGTTCTGTACTGCACAACCTCGTCTCTAGTAACCCAAGGCAGCAGGTTAGATGAATGCTCGATATCAGAAACTAGAATTTTTCCAGGTTTTTTTGCCCAAAGTGTGGCAGCTCCATTAATTGCTTCTGTTGTATTCTTGGCAAAGATTACATAGTTATTTGAAGATGACCCGACAAAGTCACGAATGATGTTTCGACTGGCGTCATATTCTCGTGTAGTGATGATGGATTTTTGCCCAGAACCTCGATGTACGCTGCCATAGGTGTCAAGCATTTCGTCCACGTACTGCTTGAGGGTTGCAAAGGGTGTGGTTGTAGCTCCATTATCCAAGTTCACGTACTTGGCATAGTTTCCGTTAAGAGTTTTAACCTTGAAAGATAGAGACTCATCTGTAAATAACGGTCTGATTTCTTTGTCCCAAAAGCTGTCACAATTTTCTACAAACTGCGGTAATTTAGCATTCTCTTGCTTGATATTTGCGCTCATTGCAAGTATATCAGTCATCTTTAGCACCCCGATTTTAAATTTTGATTTTTTTGAAAAAGCCTAACTGCTGCAACACTTTATTTCGCGCTACAACCAGATTAATTTTCAGTAATTATGGTCTTTATAATTACTTTACTTATAGTAGAAACCGCGGTTATTACAATTATTCTTTAATAAAAAAATTAAAATTAGTATCCGTACTAATGCTTAACTTAAATATTTTTATCGTAAATTAATATACAGTGTAATTAATGTTATTAAGTAATAAAGTATACTTTAAACAATTTTATTCCAGTCATTAAACAAACTTGACGTATTGAAGATAAGTCGATCGAAAAGCTTATAACTAATAAAACCTGCAATTCCCTACTGGCAATGTATTTATCGAGAAAAAAGTCCTCACTAAGTTGAGATTACTCTTTAAAAAAGTTTTATATTTTACTTAAACGAATTGTTACGTCTTTATTAAGACTTTATAAGTATTTATTCGTATTGAGCGATATCTCTTAAGATTGCAGTTATAGCGAAAGCTCTTAGTTGTTTGCTGACATTAAATAGCGATCGCTTCGGATGAGAGAATTATCATTGAAGAGTAGATACTTGTACGGACATCTATATCTAAATCTAAGTACTCAATCAGGAATTACAAAATGTATTTCAGAAAAAAATCATATTTTATATCTTAAGACAGATGCGATATTAAAAAATAAAGTATATGAAGGCAGTTTTTTATGTAAAAAACTTCATCAGCCAGCCAATACAGTTTAATTTTTAATGTATCGGGTTTCTCCTCGCTCTGGCCTATCTTCAAAGGCGGCCAGAGTTCCCCTTCCACCTCTTCTTGACGGGGCAGAGCATCATAATGTTATAACGGCATCAGTCTAGATACAAAATGGGGAACACCAATTGATAATTAATTGCTGGTGCTTGGAGAGAGTTAAACTTAGCTTCTAGAGCAAACCCTGATTAGACACAGTTGATAAGCAATGCTAATGCCAGCACTGCTAAATATTTTTAAGCAGGTGAGTCAAGAGTGATGAATGAAGCTGACACCTCAAACAAGGGGGCTGTGATGGAATCCCTAAATTCTGCTAATTCGCCACAATCAGAGCAGGCGAATTGTCCCTTTTACTCAGTTGTGCCTAATGACAATATGACAGTTAAGAAACTGCCACTCCTCATGCCAGCTGAAGATACACAATTTTCACAAGATACCACCCAGCAGGACTGGGTTGCAGAGCCTGAAAGCGGCAAACAAGCACTTATTGACTCGGAATTTCAAAAATTGCTGGCATTGAACGAAGAATTACGTGCGGCTAACAAGAAATTGTATGAAGAAGTGGAGCAGCTAAAAGACAACCTAGCTGAATCAGAAAAGGTTTTGCAGTGGCAGAAAACGCGTTCTAGCGTTAGTGAGTCGATGCTCAACCAACACACTCAGGAACTAGCTGCGGCTCAAGAACAGATAAAATCTTTATTTCAACAATTAGAAACTGCTGTACAGACTGTTCAACGTCAGGAAATTTTCACTGATACTTATAAAGCACAGTTACAAATTAGCCAACAACGTCTGGCCCAGTTAGAGCGAGAATGTACGTTGCTACACACTAATAACAACGAACAATCTCAGCAGCTATTGCAGTCCGAAAATGTTTGTCGGGAGTTACGTACTAGACTGATGCGACAACAACGCCAGACGCTGCAATTCAAAGCAGCTTTGGAAAAATGTTTAGATACCTCGGTTCCTAGCTATGACTCCTTAGAGGATGCTGCCAAACATCCTAAAGACATAACTAGTAGCCAAGGAAGATTTTCTAGAAAAGCTCGGTCTTTGTTTCCTAACGCCCAGCCAATTCAACCTTGGTCAGGAGAAGAAGAATCATTAAGTAACGATCTAGATAATTCTTGGGGTGAACCTTCAGCACCAATTCCATTCCAAAGAAATGAAGCTCCTGCAACACCGCCATCATCTCCTTGGAACTGGACAGTTAAGAAAGACACGCCAACACCAACACAACCCGCGCCATCTCCAAAAGTTGATGATCCAGATACAACTGAAGCGGTTTCACCTTCGGATTCATCAAATTTAGATCGGCAATTAGATAGTTTAATCCAAATGTTTTTCACCTCCCAGCCTGCATCTACATCACCACCACCTGCTGCGAAAACGGATGTTAGTGATGTGCCTATTTGGGAGACTTTAGCAACAATCTTAGAAGACGATGAGGAACTAGAAAATCCACACGAGGAAGATTTGAAGGCAGAAATTAATCCTTCTGCAACTACCTCTACTTCTTGGACGACGGATTCTGTGCTTTCACCAGCTAATAACTTACTGCTTTCCTCTAATCCATCTCACACCGAAACGCCTGTTGGAGAAACTGAAGACTACTGGTCAGAAGTTTCTCAATTGTCAGCAAGTGATTTGTCCTCAGAGTCATTAGGTGATAACACCAATGATGACAATTCACCTTCACCAGTAGTTTATCCCCAGCGTCCACCCAAAGGGCGTAAGTCATTGGCATCTGTAGAACTGCCGAATTTTCGTCCCAAGAGTTAGGAGAGACGCGATTAATCGCGTCTGTACAAGTGATTAATGCCTAATGTTCCATGCTCCATTCCTAATTCAGAATTCTTGCTTCTGACTTCGGAATTATGGCTTCTGGGTTGGTTTTTGCTACCTGACTTGGCGATCGCGGTTTGCCTGTGGCGATCGCATAATTAATCGCCAATAACCACAGCCACAAGCCGGGATTCCGGGGTTCTAGCCAAAAACCCACCCGGTTTAAGAAGCGCGGCAACCACGGGCTTAATAAAGCATTAACCAGGGCATGACGACCGAAGTTGAAATAACTACCAAGCCATCGCACTAAATCTCTAGGGCCAGCAAGTTCCCAAATCCATAAAAGCAAGGCAGGATTTTTCCTGGCTGCTTTCAGTGCTAAACGGTTAAAGGTTAACCAATCACACCGATCTTTGATGAAGTTATCTGCCACCTCTGGCGGTTCGTCTGCTAACAGCCCAAAAAAGGTATTGAGCATGGAGTTAATCCGTTGTGGTGGTAAAAATTTCCCTGTGGGAACCATCATCCCTTTGGAAAATAGCCAAGTCACGGAAACGTTGCTTTGGTAGGCGCGAATTTGGTTCAAGTGGCGGAAACTCAACAAGTCATGTTTGAGGGCAGTATCCAAGAGCGTTGTTAAGCGCTCTAAGTTGCGAACTAGGGAACCAAAACCGGTGAAAACGAGCGGAGATTGGAGTGATGCTGCATCACCAATCGCCATCAATCGATCGAAGGCAACTGTGCGATCGCGACTCCCCACACTAAAATGCCCTGGTATATACCCAAATGTCGGCTTTTTCCACACCAATTTGTCCATATCGCACCTGCGATACTCTGGCAAAATTGTGAAAAAGTCCTCGTACATTTCCAGCAAAGAACCGGGATTTTCAGCATTGACTTCGTGGTAATGAAATAAATAAATCGTCAGTTCCTCATCTGCTGCGGGAAACAATTCCCAAATCAACTGCCTTCCCCGCGAAATATCCCCATGACTGTAAAGAACGTCCCCATATTGGGAATCCCATACTCCCGGCTCAAATCCGCTCTCAATTGCCGCTCCCACTGTCGGACAGACACTATCAAAGGCACGACCACCATTTAATTGCCAAGCGATGGGGGACGCAGTTCCCATTGCATCTATTAGCAGTCTTCCACTTACTTGCTTCTCAATTTGACTGGGCAAGTACTTGACTTGCAAAACTACCTGTGATATATCAATATCTGCACGGATAAATTCTGTTTCATCCCAAATTTCACCGCCTGCCGCTTGCAGTTTTTGCCCACACATTTGGAGCCATTTGTCGGAATCCAAGCCTAAATTTAGGACTGTGGGTGTGTGGAGGATGGGCGATCGCAGTTTGGCTGGATTATTAGCATCAAAAAACTTATTGAATCCGTCTTTGTATTCTCTGGCAATGATGGTTTCTAACTCAGCGGGGGTGACTAAACCCAAGTTAACCAAGCTTTGAATCTCGTCGCGCGAAATATTCCATTCTCGGTTCATCCGCCCAAAGGGCATTCGTTCTACCAGCAAGACTTTATATCCGAGTTTTGCCATCAGTGCTGCATGGATTACGCCTAATGCGCCGCCAATGTAGATGATGTCGTACTGGGCATAGGGCATGGGGGATGGGGCATTGCTTATTTCCCCCCTGTTCCCCTGCTCCTCTGCTCCCCTGCTCCCCTGCTCCTCTGCTCCCCTGCTCCCCTGCTCCTCTGCTCCCCTGCTCCCCTGCTCCTCTGCTCCCCTGCTCCCCTG
>NZ_JAVRCL010000122.1:0-7143 GCF_034530775.1 Nostoc sp. DedSLP04
TCGCTGAAATTCCTTTGCCGTATACATTTACCATTTTCGGATAAGTCTAATGCATTGCAGCAAGCTAGTTAAAACCTAAATCCCAAAAATTCATAGCACAAATAAATACCTGTTTTTACTGAAAACGAGGAGTTTCATGTCCACTTCCCGTATAGTTACTTATTGTGAATTTTTCTCAAAAATCTTCGTTTTTACCACAATTTATGCAATGGTATCTGGAGAATGCGTAGCAATCGCTAATCAAATTCCACAAATATCTGAGTTTCCCAAGTATGAAGGATCAGCCAAAGACTTACAACCAGTTGCACAAATAACACCTGAAAATACTCCAGCATCTACAGAAGAACCAGATATTGAATTAACAGTCATCGACAAGCTATTGAATGAACCCGTTTACTCACCCTTTCGCCGCGAAGGGACAGTGAAAGATTCCACCCGTCCGGTTTACGTAATTACGGGTGAAGAGATGGAAGCGCAGGGTGCTAGAACAGTCAGAGAAGCGCTAAAATTTCTGACAGGTATCTTGCCTGATGGTACAGTTGGCACAGAAGTAAACGCCTTAAGCGGTCAATTTATCCGGGGTTCTAACTCTGCACAAGTCTTAATTTTGCTTGATGGTAGACCAATTAACGATTTGGGTTCCGGTGGTTTTGACCTTTCAGAATTTACCACCAATATCGTTGAGAGAATCGAAGTATTACCAGGTGGTGGTTCTACCCTTTATGGTTCCGATGCAATTGGGGGAGTGATTAACATTATCACTCGTCGTCCCACAGAAAAAGTGACGACACAAGCGGGTATTAATTTTGGTGCGTATGGGTTAAATCAGCAGACTATCAACAGTAGCGGAAAAATAGGAGATATTGGTTGGGTTGTAGGTTACAACCGTACTGAAGGCAAAAATAACTATCCTTTTTCTATCCCAGAAGCGAACTTCAAGGGAACTAGGGAAAATAATGATGTTCTCTACAATAACTTTAATGTCAAGCTAGAGGCGGATTTAGGAAAGCGTAACACCCTAACCCTGTCAACTCTATATTTAGGTAAAGACCAAGGAGTACCAGGAGGAGTCCCCATTCCTGAACCATTATTTGGTCAAGGCTATTTTAACTCATTGACGGATAGCGATCGCAAATACACAGACCAAGTTCTCACTGATTTAACCTGGAACTCAAAATTAGGAGGTGGAGATGATTCACTGCTAACAGCCAGAGTTTACGCAGATTTCCTTAACACTCGTTATGATAGTCGCAATTCATCCCAAGCACGGTATGATAACGGGCAGACTTCTTATGGATTGCAAACACAACACAGTTGGAAATTTGCTCATAATCAAACCCTAGTTTATGGCTTTGATTACCGCAATGTATCAGCGACTAACAGTACATTCGATTTTTCTGCTAATACAAAAACAGTCATTTACGACGATAGTATTAGTCAAGGAGCGCTATTTGCTAGATATGAAATTAACTTTACCCCTAGTTTGACTGCTAACTTAGGTTTACGTCAAGATTTTAGCAGCTTGACAAATGGCTCTTTTACATCACCAAGTGTAGGAGCAAAATTTGCACTTACAGATTCTACTACTTTCAGAGCTAATTATATCAAGAATTTCCGTGCGCCGAATCTTTTCAGCTTATATGCGAATGGTGGTAGTTACGTTGGTAATCCTAATCTCCGTCCAGAGAAAGGCGATAGTTATGATATCGGAATTGACCAAAAGTTAGGCAACTTTGGTTTATTGCGCTTGACCTATTTCAACAACACAATATCAGATTTAATCGCCTATAATTTTGCTGTTCCGGTAGCTACTTACGAAAATATTGGTAAGGTTCGCACTACGGGAATCGAAGCGGTTTTAAATTTGCAGTTAGCGAAGAATATCTATGCCTTTGTTAGTTATACAGCAAATGACCCCCGAATTTTGAAAAGTACAAATTCTGCCGAAGTTGATAAAGAATTACGATTCGCAGGTGCAGATAGTTTGAATGCAGGACTTTCTTATGAAACTTCTCAAGGCTTATATGCTGGAATACTGATGCATTCTTTGGGTGCATATCCCACAAATAATACTAATACGGAATCTTTGTCTGGTTATACTACTTTTGATTTCAAAATGCGGGTTTCTCTAAGTAATACATTAGTATTAACAGGCAGTTTAGATAATATCTTTAACCAGAGATACCAATTATTTCCTGGTTTCCCTGATGGAGGGAGGGTTTTTCAAGTTGGGTTGAGTTCTACGTTTTGAAGTCAAGAGTTTTTTCACGCAGAGAGGAGTTTTGAATGACTGAATTTAATTGTTGGGTGACACCAGTAAATAAGGTTGTGATTGAGGCTTTATCTACTGAGGGGTCTATTGAATATGAATATTTTGATTGTAGTACCGATGTTTTGTCGTCGCTACTTTACACTTTATTTCAGCAAAATTGGCAGCAGGTAGGGGTAGGGCATATTGTTCAAGGAGGTGTATTAGAATTAGAATTTAATGCTCCACCTAAAATTTGTATCCTCTATGATGGATACCTCACAGTAGTTACAGAAAGCTGGCATTTGCACCTATGTATTGAGGCTAATTTAGGTGGCCCCCATTGTAAGACTCCCTTAGAATTAAGGCAGCAACGTCAAGTAAATCGTGCTGCATTTTATCGACGGTTTAATGCAGATGGTATCCCTAGAAGTTGGGGAATCGATTTTTGGAATGGTGCAGATGAAAACCTCATGACTATTTTCTTGCCAAATCCGTATGTAGAAGGTGAGAATTTATTACCAGAAGGTAAGCCGAATTTATCAAAATTAGCTCTTTATGAGGAACTACGAGATATTTATGTATTGGGAAACCAGCCTATACCGTTTACTAAAAACCCCTTGAAGCATTCTTATATCTCAGTTTGTACCTCAACTCGCTGTCTTCCTTCACGCAAATGGCAACCCACATTTGATGCTTTAAAATCAGCAGTTGAAAATGTAGGTTTAGACATAGAAGTGAGAACATCTGGCTGTTTGGAAGTTTGCCAACAAGGGCCAGTAGTATTTTATTCTGATGATAGAACTTGGTACACTCGCGTTCAACCAAATGTAGCTGAAATTATTGTCAATGAACATTTGGTAAAAGGTAACAAAATTATTGAACATTGCTATCCACCAGAGTCTTTGTAATTTATCCTTTTTAAAATCTCACGTAAAGATATAAAGTAGTCCTCTTGGTATTTCTCTCTGGGCAACGAACACTTTCTTCTCCTGACGAAGACACTGCGCGTAGCTTGCTTGTATTGTAGGGGTACAAGCCATGAAAACCCGCCCACGGAAATATCCTTCTCTGTGTCTCTGCGTGATAAAAATCATATTTATCTCAAACCCAATGAAATTGGTAAAACTGACTCACTCAAAACCCATTATTTTTTTATGCAACTTCTTTTTAATTGCCACTTTAATTATTGCTTGTCATAGTACAGCAATTAACACATCTACAAATACCAATAATAACGGCTGTATTCAAAAATATAACCCCAATACTGATTACTTCCCTAATAAAATTAAAATTACTCATGCAACGGGTTTAACAGTAGAGTATCATAAACACTACAAAATCGTCACTATCAAAAATCCTTGGCAAAATGCTAACACAAAGTTTCAATATGTTTTAGTCCAATGTGGAACTCCCACGCCAAAAGGATTTAATCAAGCGCAGGTAATTACAGTTCCCATTAATTCTATAGTTTCTCTATCTACTACTCATTTACCCCACCTAGCGAAATTAGGTGTAGTTGATAAATTGATTGGTATTAGTAATACTAAACAAGTCAATACTCCTGATGTCGTCGAGAAAATTAAAACCGGAAAGATAGCACAAATAGGGAATAATTCTAATGTGGATATAGAAAAATTATTAGAATTAAATCCTGACTTGGTGACAACTTTTGGTACTGGAAATTCTCAAACTGATAGTTATGCCAAACTTACGGAGGCGGGTTTGAAAGTGGGGATAAATTCTGAATATATGGAAGATACGCCATTGGGAAGAAGCGAATGGTTAAAATTTACGGCTCTGTTTTTTAATAAAGACGAGCAAGCAGAAAAAATATTTAGTGAAATTGCCAATAAATATGAAAGAGTAGCTGAAAAAGCTAAATCTGTAAAAAATCGTCCAACTGTATTTGTTGGGTTCAATTTTAAAGGAACTTGGTATATGCCTGGAGGCAAAAGTTATATAGCTAAATATCTGGCTGACGCAGGAGCAAAGTATCTCTGGCGTGATGATAAATCCTCTGGTAGTTTACCTTTATCTTTTGAAGTTGTTTTGGAACGTGCAGCTAATGCTGACTACTGGTTGAATTTTAGCCAATCTTGGAATAATTTAAAGGATTTAGTCGAAGAAGATAATCGCTATGCTGATTTTAGGGCTATGAAAACAGGGAATCTTTACAATAATAATGCCCGTGTTAATGGAAGTGGAGGTAATGATTACTGGGAAGGCGGAATCAGTAACCCAGATATGGTTTTATCTGACTTGATTAAAATACTGCATCCAGAGATATTACCTAACCATCAATTATTTTATTACCACAAACTTAGTTAATAATGTTAAACGGAAAATATAAATTTAAAATTCCCCTACTAACCCAAAAAACTCCGGTTTTCAAAACCATTATTTTTTTAATTATACTTATAAGTTTAATCTTGGCTTTTTTATTAGACTTGGCTTTAGGTTCAGTTGATATTCCTCTTAATAAAGTAGTCAAAATTTTGCTAGGACTTGAACCAGAAAAAGTGACATGGACTCATATTATTCTCAAATTTCGCCTACCTAAAGCTTTAACTGCAACTTTAGCAGGTGCAGCTTTAGGTGTGAGTGGCTTACAAATGCAAACCCTATTTAAAAATCCCTTGGCGGGGCCTTTTGTATTGGGAATTAGTTCTGGTGCAAGTTTAGGTGTAGCGTTAGTTGTACTGACAGCAAGTGCTACGACACCAACATTATTAGCAGATTTGGGGATAATTAGTGATTTTGCTTTAATCATAGCCGCAAGTCTAGGTGCAGCATCAGTTTTAGGGATGATGTTAGTTGTTTCTCGCCGAGTGCAAGATACGATGACGTTACTAATTTTAGGTTTATTGTTTGGCTATGCTACTAGTGCAATTGTTAGTATTTTGTTGCAATTTAGCTCAAAAGAACGTATCCAAAGTTATATTATGTGGACTTTTGGTAGTTTTGCTGGGGTAACTTGGAAACAGTTAGTTGTTTTAATTCCTGTGATACTTTTGAGTTTATTGGGAGCAGTCTTGCAATCAAAATCTTTGAATGCACTTTTACTTGGTGAATCTTATGCATGTAGTCTAGGTTTAACGGTGCAGAAAACTAGATTTTCTATTATTACTAGTGCATCTATATTGGCTGGAGCAATTACTGCTTTTTGTGGCCCCATCGCATTTTTAGGTGTAGCAATTCCTCATCTTTGTCGTAGTCTTTTTAATACTTCCGACCATCGAATATTAATCCCTAGTGTAACAATGATGGGTGCAATATTAGCATTGTTTGCAGATTTGTTTTCTCAACTTGCGGTAAGTCAGATGGTTTTACCTTTAAATGCTGTTACTGCTTTGATTGGAACTCCTGTTGTTAGTTGGGTTATTCTGCGGCGTAATTCCCAAAAGTCTTTTTAAGATTTTTGAAACGCAGAGGTACGCAGAGTGTTTTTAAGGTGAAGTTTCTTATGAGTAACTCGATTTTAACAACTCATAACTTGACTATCGGTTATAAGACATCCCGAAAAACTGTTCGGTGTGTTGCATCGGATATTTCGGTATCTCTGCAAGCTGGGGAACTGGTTTGCTTACTTGGCCCCAATGGTGCGGGTAAATCTACATTACTGCGATCGCTCGCTGGAATGCAACCCCCAATTGTGGGGGAAGTGCGACTCTTGGGAGAAAATATTTACAAGTTAGCACCACAAGAATTAGCCAAACGTCTGAGTTTGGTACTCACTGAGAAAGTTGATGTGGGAATGCTATCAGCCTACACCTTGGTAACTCTGGGACGATATCCTTACACTGATTGGTGGGGAAATTTGACACCCCAAGATGAAGCTATAGTACATTGGGCAATAAAATCTGTAGGAGCAGTACACTTAGCACAGCGCCAAGTTAGCGAATTAAGTGATGGTGAACGCCAAAAAATTATGATTGCGCGTGCGTTGGCTCAGTCGCCTATTGTGATGTTACTTGATGAGCCAACAGTATTTCTCGATTTACCACGACGGGTGGAAATTATGCAATTGTTGCGTCAGTTAGCACGGGAAACGAATCAAGCGATTCTCCTTTCTACTCACGATTTAGATTTAGCTTTGCGTCTGGCTGATAAAGTTTGGCTATTAACAGCTAATGGTATTTTACACGTTGGCGCACCAGAAGATTTAGTGTTGAGTGGTGCATTTACTGATACTTTTAAGAGTGAAGGTGTAGAGTTCGATGTTGCTTCTGGGGAATTTCATCTCCATACATCCCACAAAGGAGAAATTAATTTGATAGGTGAGGGTATTGCAGCAACATGGACTATTCGTGCTTTACAAAGAGTGGGATTCTTGGTTACTCGAGGTGCAAAGTCTTTTACTGTAGAAGATACGACGCAAACACAAATCTCAGTAGAAGTTATATCAAACTCTGCACAAGTTTTGTGGCGAATCGCAAACAATAACACTGTGTACACTCATCATTCATTGTATGAAATGATTAAATTTTTGGATTGTTTATAAAAGCATTGTTCCTAATTGATTGAGATTCTCTAACTGTATAATCAGGAAAAATTACGAAATAGCTCTAATATTCGCTGTTGCACTCGTTCTATAACTACTCCCTCCTCAGCAGATAGCCCATCAAATAACATCTCATATATTAATGGTACGCCCAACTCTAACTCTGATAAAAGTGTACGCTGGCTAAATACATCTTGTGGTTTACCTTCTAGCATCAGCCGCCCTTTATGCATGACAAAAACCCAATCTGCCCACCGATAAACTAAATCTAAATCATGGGTTGCCATTAATAAAGTGGTTCCATCTCGATGAATTTTTTTAAAAGTTGCTATCAAGTAGGGGAAGAGCTGGCGAAGCTGTCAGGAAGTGCAAACTAAACTGTTTAGTTTAA
>NZ_JAVRCL010000123.1:0-6829 GCF_034530775.1 Nostoc sp. DedSLP04
GAAGCTCTTACAGGCTGCGCGAAACACCGAAACGCGAAGGCAGAAGCTCTTACAGGGAAGACGGAAGTTGCTACAGGCTGCACGAAACACCGAAACGTGAAGGCAAAACAGAGAAGTTTATTAGTATTTTGTACTCCAATTGACCTGATGTCTGCGTCAAAGTGACTTGACAGCAGTTTTCATGTACATGTATTTGAACCACACCTGTCGTAGGGGCGCAAGGCCTTGCGCCTCTAGCGCGTGGTCTATTTACCTGAAAATAGCCGTAATTGATGAGTTATATTATGTCCGCCTAATTAGTTATAATTCCCACATCTGTGCAAAAACCAGGAAACCCTCTTTCCCCCTGACCCCTGCTCCCCTGCCGTCTTAATGATAAGTCTTTAACCGGACACGATATTAGTATTGGCGCGCTCGGCGTTTCACCACTTAATAAATTAATAGAGTGGCTGTTAACAAAAAATAGGTGAACTTTGAACAAGCTAGAGTATGAGATTAGTCGCAAATACGACATTACTTAGTGTAAGGCGAAATGATCTAAGCGACTGAACGATGAATCGCTCTACAATGCGATACGCGATCGCCTCCGTGCCATCATGATCATTATGTCAGCAGGTACAAGCGTTCTAGGCATGGTTCCCTTGGCAATCTTTCTAGGACAGGGATCTCAACTGTATCAAGGTCTAGGAATATGCCTTAACCGGAGGTTTAGCATTTTCCCCAAGTTAAGGCATTTACCAAGGCTTTCCTGACAATAATTGCTCAGACAATCACAGATATGCTAAAAAGTAACTCCAATCTTTACTGCTGTGATTGCGGTGCAAACTGTGCAAATACCTCCGCCCCTGTTAGGTTCTTAGTTTCATTGGCAAAACAGTAATATTTGGGCTTTTCATCTATGAATATCTGACGCTCGAAAACAAGACCTTCACAGCTATCGAATAGTCCAACGGGTATGAAATGCTGGTTATTTTGTTTGAATTTGTAAAATAGATGGCTACCACACTTCTTACAGAATGCACGCTCTGCCCATTCTGAAGATTGATAAACTTCGATATATTCTTCACCAGAGAAGCTAACCTCATTTTCACAGTCAACTACTAACAAAGGTCCTCCACCCCAGTTGCGACACATACTACAATGACATGCTTCTACCCGATCGCTCATACGGGTTGTAGAAACGTTTACTACTCCGCACAAGCAGCTACCTTTTGCAATGCTCACATTAGACATATTGTTTCTCTGCTCCCAAAAATGCGCTCTATTTTTACATTCTTTTTTGTTTTATGCTGGAAGTATCTGCACTATTGAGTTTAGAGGCTGATACAACTAATCTAGTCGCTTCTTGACGCTGATTTAAATCAACATTGATGTTACATCTCCAATTTCAAAATATGGAGTTTTGCATCGATCGCGTGGAGTCTAACTCGATGGATGGGCTGAGGTACGAAGCCCATCCTACCGTGGTTGAGTGCAAACGTCTTATTTCAGTTTGCAGCTTGCGGTAAGTTCTAGATTGTAGAAAGTCCCTGGTTTGGGATTAATTGAACGCAACTGCTGGACAAAAGCATTAAATGTTGCATTGCTGATCCCGAAGCCAGCTTCAGCACAAGCAGATAAACCTCCTTCGATAGGAATAGATCCAGTTCTGGGACTATATACAATGAATTTATCGACAGTGCTATTGCCGACAGCAGACCCGATAACCTGGCGAACTGTTCGCAAAGCAGCATTATCTAAGGAACCACCAATACTGCCAATACTGATATTAACGGCACGACTTTCAGCCACAGCCGGCGCACTAATCGACAATATTGCCCCCACAATCATCAAACAGCTGAACTTCTTCATTTTCCTCTCCTCCAAAAAATTGAAAAACTAATAATTAGGTTTCGACATGGATGAAGTACATCAGAGACTTTACCATGTAAGGTTTTCAGACACTAGAGTGTGTGTAAACTACAAAATCTATGATTCTGAACTTTTGGGGATTACTTCAGCATTAGGTCTTTCCTTTTCTGAAAAATATTAATTTCTTAAAAATTCTTTATAAAATCGCCTTTGCAGACCCTAGCTGTCTAATTGGTGTTGGTTACAAGGAAGCTGAAAAAACATCTAGCAACAGCTATCCCAGCGTGAGATTGACTCAATCTCAATGTAGAACAGACCAGCGCTGTGGAGTCCTTGCCTGATTCGCAACTTCAGCCGCTTATATCCTTCAATAACAATATCAGGTAAACTTGGCAGTGAATTTAGATATCGCAACTAACTGCCATAAATCCTCTTTTCATAACCTATCCATTCTTTTTCTCGTAAAAGATACTTTTGAATTTTACCAGTACTAGTTTTTGGCAGAGTAGTAAATTCAATTGTCGTAGGGCATTTAAAACCAGCAATTCGATCGCGGCAGAATTGGATTAATTCTTGTGCTGTAACTTGCGCGTTTTCTTTGAGGGTAACAAAAGCTTTTGGTACTTCACCCCGCTTGGCATGAGGTACAGCAATAACTGCACATTCTAACACGGCTTCATGGCGGTAAAGACATTGTTCAACTTCAATACTAGAGACATTTTCTCCATTTGTAATGATGATATCTTTCATGCGATCGCGCACTTCAATATAACCGTCAGGGTGCATTACTGCTAAATCACCGCTATGAAACCATCCTCCTCTAAATACACTTTCAGTTGTTTCTGGGTCATTATAATAGCCTGTCATCACCATATTTCCCCGCATCACCACTTCCCCCATTGTTTCACCGTCCGCCGGAACATCATTCATATTTCGATCTACAACTCGCAAACCATCTGCACCGATATAAGGTACGCCTTGGCGTGCCATAAGTTTTGCTTGTTTTTCAATATTTAAATTATTCCAATCTGATTGATATTCACAAACACTATATGGGCCATAAACTTCTGTTAAACCATAAACGTGAATAATTTTTGCGCCAATTTTAGTCAGTTTTTCAATTAATATTGGTGATGATGGTGCGCCTGCTGTCGTGATAGTTAGAGGTTTTGCTAATAATTGCGGACAGTCTGGATGATTGAGGAGAGAAATTAAAATTACAGGTGCAGCATTTAAATGAGTTACTCCTTCTTGTTGAATTAACTTCCAGATATTACCAGGGTTAAATTTACGCAAACAAATATGAGTACCACCGATAGCAGTTACCGCCCAAGTAAAACACCAACCATTGCAGTGAAACATCGGCAGAGTCCATAAATAAACTGAGTTAGGTGTTAGTGTTGTTTCAATTATTTCTCCTAAAGAGTTAATATATGCACCGCGATGAGAATACATTACACCTTTGGGTTTACCAGAAGTCCCACTAGTATAATTAATAGAAATCGTATCCATTTCATCTGTAATTACCCAAGGCAAAGGAGTTGGATTACCAGTTTGGAGAAATACTTCATAATCCTCTCCATTTATCGGTTCAAATCCTTGATTATCGCTGATATTGATTATATACTTGACAGTTTTGAGACTATTTTGAATAGTTCTAATTATATTTGTTAACTCTGTATCAATAAAAAGAAATTTAGCACCGCAATCATTTAAGATATAAGCAACTTCCTGAGAAGCCAAACGAGTATTAATAGATACGAGAATCCCACCTATTAAAGGCACAGCAAAATGGGCTTCTAGCATGGGTGGAGTATTGAAACAAAAAAAAGCGACGCGATCGCCTTTTTCAAGTCCAGCATAATGGAGTGCTGAGGCTAGACAATTGATCCGCTCTGCAAATTCCCTGTAAGTGAAGCGTTTTTGATTATATATAATAGAAACTTTATGACTATAGACTTTAGCATTACGTTGAATAAAAGTTAGAGGTGTGAGAAAGCTGCGATCAACTGCTTCAGGGTTCATGGCTAATGCTAACAGTAATTATTTACTGCATGAGCATACCATACGGTCATAAAACACTACATGATTTTTACAGTACTTAGCTACCGCGATCGCATTCAATTAGACTAGGCTCAGGGGCTGGCTCAGTCTACCTTGAGATTCCGGTTACTTGCAAATGGTAGGCACCCAAGGTTTAGTCTCACAGAGATGCCAGTATCATTTTTACGATCGTGACTGCGTTTATTATGGCTTTGTTCCAGTGTTGATGATGAATTAAAAAATTTAAATTATACAATTAGTATCCGGAAAACCAAGGTGAAGTTAGGAAAAATAGTGAAGATATAATTGTAAATTTCTTTGATTGAGTTAATATAAAAGGTTTTCACAATGGTTACTACTCCTGTACACTATTTGCAAATTCTGGGCAATCCAAATATTGAAATTTCTCAAGATGAGTTGCGATCGCTTTTAGGAGAAATAGAAGTACAACTGCATCGTAGCCGAGTTTATCGACGTGCTTTAGCGATTGTGCAGAAGTTAATAGGTGAAGAAACAGGTCAGGCTCAAGATTTATTAAAAGCTGTAGGTAGAGAAGCGATCGGTTTAGCATTTCGACAATTTGCCCAACAAAATCAAAAAGTTGAAACAGCTACAGATACGAAGCAAGCGACAGAAACAGTCAATTCTTCATCAGAGATACAGCAGGAGGATTGCACTCAACAGGAGCAATCCTCTAAAAATGCAGCAGAAAATTCGCTGTGGAAAAAACCACTGCAATTTCTGAATCATCAGAGAATTTCTCAAGCAGAACTTGCCTTGCAAGCAGACCAACAACGTATGGTGTGCCTACATCAAATCGGGCAACAACTCCAAAAAACCCGTTTGTCCAAAGGGCTTTCTTTAGACCACATCCAGCTTTCCACTCATATCCGAACCGAGCTGATAGAGGCATTAGAAAACGGCAACTCGAAAGAATTGCCAGATGACATTTTTTTACGTGGATTTATCCGACGTTATGGAGATGCTTTAGGACTTAATGGTGTTGCTTTAGCTGCTTCTTTGCCAGTACAAGCAGCTATACCAGTAAATCAGCCTCTTTCGTACCAATCTAAAAAAGGAATGGAATTAGAAATTCGTCCGACGCATTTATATGTAGGTTATACAGCTCTTCTTGCTGGTGCAATGGGAGGATTAGCTTTGATGTCCCAGCAACAAGCAAATACCAATATATCAACTGAGCAAGATAACTCTTCTTCTGTTTTACAATCGTTAAAACAGCAATCCTCTACTGTTAAACCGGGGATTAAATCCATTAATAATACTGGTGTGGCTGTCGGATCTGATATTTCCCCACCAGAAGGATCGTATTAACGAACTGTACCACAATCCAATTACATCTTAATGCCGTCCTCGCCGCTCCATTCCATGAGTGGTGAGCATAGGCAAAAAATATTGTGTAAAAGCTAAAAAACTGTAACTGGGAGTTAATTGATCTAACTTTTCACGGTATCTGAAAAACCTCACTTCTATTTCTCTCTCTTAAAAGGAGAGAGATTTTGAATTTTCCCCCTTACCGACGCGGTAAGGGGATTTTTGGTAGACTTTTCCACATAACGTGAAAAGTCAGGTTAATTGATATATTGGAACCTTTATGAAAGTCAGGTTAAAATCGCAAGCAAAGTGTAAATCTGAAGTGAAACTATGAAAACTGCTGAAAAATTAGCTGCCGGTTGGCTACTGACACTCGGATTCATGTTTGTAACTCTATCAGCAACAGCGGCACTAGAAAAATTCGCTACACCTAAAGCCATCTCAATACCGGCGGGTGAGTATGAGTTTAACGCACCGAATGCTACTTATGAAGATAATAATGCTGCTGTTGGTGGTCTAATTTTTGGTGTCCCTACCCTAACATTGGGTACGTGGTTAGCATTGGGATTGTACCGTCAAAGTCGGCAGGAGAAAAAGGCAATTAATCAACAAGTTAGCGATCGCCTGCAATCGATTTTTTATGAGATGCTACAAGAAAATCACGGGCGCGTAACTGTTTTAGGCTTTGCCATCCAGTCACAATTACCCGCAGCCCACGCCAGACAATATTTAGATGAAAAAGCTAAAGAATTCAATGCAAATTTTAAGGTGAACGAAGAAGGGGCTGTATCATATCATTTTGATGTCTAATTGTCATTAGTCATTTGTCCTTTGTCCTTCGTCCTTTGTCATTTGTTATTTGTTATTCACTAATGACCAATGACCAATGACCAATGACTACTTTACAAACTTACGGCTAGGTCTCATGACGCAGATTTTTTTGAGCGTAGCTGCCATTTTAGGCGGTTTGTCGGTTGCTGCTGGTGCTTTTGCTTCCCATGCCCTGCGGGAAAAGATTAGTGAGCGATCGCTAGAAATTTTTGAAACTGGCGCTCGTTACCAAATGTATCATGCTCTGGCACTTTTTCTAGTAGCAATACTAATTAGTCGTACCGAGTCGCCTCAACCCACACTCGTAGCCAGTGGATGGCTATTTATTATTGGCATTGCTATTTTCTCAGGTAGCTTGTACGCCCTTAGCTTAACCGGTATTAAATCCTTGGGAGCGATCGCACCATTAGGCGGCACAGCCTTTCTGGCAGGTTGGGGTGCTTTAGCTTTTGCTGCTTGGAATTTGAAGTTGTAAAAAAGTTAGAAGTTAGGAGTTTTTAACTCTTAACTTCATTTTTTAGAGGCTCATTTATCTTGTCTTTACAGCATCTTTTCAACAAAAATATTTTCCAAAAAATAATATTGGTCAATTCATCAATCATAATTTTAACAACGTGCATATAAATAAATTAATACCGTTATCTATAAATCACGCAGAATTTTCAATTTCTAAATTTATCTTGTTTAAAAAGGCTAGTAATGAGGAGTTAAAAGCTTATCTGACTTTTCCCGTTAAGTCTTGAAAAGCTTGCTCACAAAGGATTTAGGAAAC
>NZ_JAVRCL010000124.1:0-6459 GCF_034530775.1 Nostoc sp. DedSLP04
ACAAATGACAAATGACAAATGACAAATGACAAATGACAAATGACAAATGACAAATAATTAATAAAAATGTCTTTAGATACTCGCTATCCCTTAAATTTACCCGTCAATGCTCCGCCCTTGCGCGTGTTAATTGTCGAAGACGATCCGATGATGCAATTGGGATTAGAGCAATCGTTAATGGCTCATCCTCAGTTAGAGATTGTTGGACAAGCTGAAGATGGTTATTTGGGAGTTCAAGCCGCACTGCAACTGAAACCTGATTTGGTGGTTATGGATATTGGGTTGCCGCGATTAGATGGCATTGCCGCGACACAGCAAATTAAGGCGGCACTGCCAGCAACTCATGTAGTGATGCTGACATCTCATCAAACAGAGACAGAAATTATTGCTGCACTATCTAGCGGTGCAGATGCATATTGTATCAAAGGTGCAAGTGTGGAAAGATTGTTAAGTGCGATCGCAGCCGCAGTTGATGGCGCAGCCTATCTCGATCCCCAAATTGCGCGGCGAGTAATTGACAATCTCAAACCGCCTTCACCCACCACCAACACCGCCAACTTATCAGGGCGCGAGTTAGAAGTGTTAAAGCTGATGGTAGATGGATTGAGCAACCCAGAAATTGCCGAAAAGCTCTATCTTAGTCCCAACACCATCAAAACTCACGTCCGAGGGATTATGAATAAATTAGCAGTAGACGATCGCGTGCAAGCAGCAGTTGTCGCACTGCGTTCTGGTTTGGTTTGATACTAGAATAAATTTATCTGCAACTTTCAAAATACTAAAGTTCAACCTTTGGCTAGTATTTTTAACTATTAAAATTGTTGCAAAAACTTTAAATTTAGCTAATTTTTTTCCATGCGCTCATTAATATTTCAAAATTTGAAGCTGACTATTCCTACAGCTTTAGCATTTACGGTTCTTGGTTATATTCTAAGTCTACCTCTGAGTTATCTTGGCAACTCAGAAGCAGCAAGATGGCAATTCAATTTCGAACGCACAACATTTATTGAAACCCGAAAGCTTGATGAGCTAGGAAGTTTTCAAGCTAGGGTAGCACTTGGTGGTACAGCGCTCGGAATCTTAGTAGCTCAAACAACTTTTATTGCGTATATATTTGGACTTAGCAATCGTAGTACTAAGCAGTAATATCTTTAACGAGATGTAAATACAGCCTTTAGAGGTTGTTTGAAAAGTTGCAAACTATACTATAAACCCCGCTTCCATTCCTCTCTCCGCTTCGGGGAGAGGCTTTGAAACCCCCATTCCCTTGTAGGGAAGGGGGGCTAGGGGGGTTAGGTTTCTGATACTTAAATGTTACCAAAAATACTTGTTCATTCATCCTCTTAGACCACCTAATGCAGATGTATATTATAGCGATCGCCACACCTTTGGCTTTCAAGTTGGCACACATTTCTAACCACATTTACAATTAGAGGCGTACATATATATGTACGCCTCTATAGCTGAATAATTTGTTGCCAAGATGTTGGAAAGATAGTCTACCTCAATGCATTTCAGTTAAAAGAGTTTGAGAATTGATTAGGGTCTATATTAGCAGGAAATAAAAAAATTTCCTTGCCTTCTCTTCTTGCCTTTTGGTGAAGCAAAATTGCCTTTTCCAAAGAACAATATTTGATTGGAACCCATCTGTCGCTATAATAGTAGACAGTTACTCGGCTCATTGCATACTCTTTCAACGGCAGTGGAAGAGACCAGGACGAGTTCACAGTTTGAACCTTACCTGTTGAGTCCATGCTTTGAACCTCAGTTATTAAGTATATTTACTTTCACTGATTGGAATGATGTAGAGGAACTATCATAAGTAATAATCAATGTATTTTAAAACTACATCTTTAGATAAAAATTAAAACAATTAAAACTGCTATCACGCCCTTAGCACTAAATGCGATCGCTACTTCTGGTATCTCATCAGCAGTCGTTACTCAGATCGCCATTGTCAGAATAAGTAGGGATTTGATAGAAGGGTGCGATCGCATAACCTAGTTTTCTTACAGCAATTGTCAGGAAAATAGCTGTAAGTTGTATGCATCTAACTCTTAACGAATGTCCACTCTAGTACCTTGATCGGGGCTTCTTGTAGTGCTTGAGTTAATTCGGTGCTACTCTTAAATTTCACCTCAGAGAGGTCACAGGCTTCGACGTTGACCGTGAATTTATCGTTTTGGAACGGCCAGGGTTTGACAACAACCAAGTTATCACTGCGCTGCATAATGTCATAGCGCTCACCTTCAGGGCCCTTGCTAATTTCTAAAAACCGCTCATCGTCAGGTAGTTCCTGCTGGCATAAAATGAGAGAAAGGCGATCGCACCATTGCATAAATGCATAGGCTGCATCAACTTCCTCCTTTTTGATGCCCAATTCTTTACGCCAACGTTGCTGATTTTGAAGTTGCTCGTCTAAAAGTTTGTCTAATTTTGAAGATTTACCCCGGCTTGACTCATTTAAACGGCTGATGTGCATGGAAATTAATAGAGCTACCCATCGTCCACGGTAAAGGGCATTCTTTGCCAAATTAGCCAATTTATCGACACCTGCATCTAAATCGGTATTTGTGGAGAGCATGAAGTCCTTTGGCGCACCCGCTTCAGTTAGAATATCTTCTTCCCACTCTTTTTCTAGATCGTCGTGATGAGAAATTGCAGCTATTGTTTCATATAACCTTACGGGAGCATTTTTACGTTGCCATTGTCCAGCCAGTTGAGCTGCTAATAAAGCATGGGCACGATGATAAATGACTTCCCAACCATTTGATGTAGCGTTGACAATCACAAGTTAATCTCCAGATTTTTAGTTGAATTAATTTCTAAAATTAGAAATATCGAGGTAGAAATTGAAGAAGCGATCGCTAGGAATTTTTCAGTGTTTCTGAATATTTATAGCTATAGCTATTTTTAATTGGTGTAATAGCCAAATACTCAGCGAAAATTCCCGACTTATTAGAAAAGTCGGGAATATTTTTGCCTGCTAGATGTAGTGAAACAGCCTAAAATTTGCTAAATCAGGTGAGCAAATAACCGACTTTACTTTCTGAGTGGGATTTTTTTAGAATCTCCCAATCATCTCTTTACTCAAAATCAAGCTATGCAATTAAGAGTGGCTTTCTAGCGGATTAGCAATGTATTTGAATGTTGGCTCAGAATTCCAGGGCCCACGCTCATCTTGACCATTTCCGTTTGTAGACAGGTTGTAGTAAAGAGCAACAGTTTCATCGGGCTTAATATTACCAAAGAATGGATCTGTCAACTTACCTAGCGAATCTAGAGCTTTCATAAACATCTGAGTATGAGAAATTTCTCGTGTTAACAGATGAACTAAAGTCTCTTGGGTTCCTTTATCGGTTGCCAACTTAATCAATTCTTCGTAAGTCTGACGAGCGCCTGCTTCAGCTGCAACGTTAGCTCTTAAATCACGTACTACATCTCCACCCTCATTCAAGTAACTTGCAGTCCAAGCATTACCTTGGCTATCTAGAAAATGAGGCCCAATTCCTCGGACTGCAAAAAGAGTACTCTTGTAAGCCTCTGTTTGATCTACATTTTTAGTGTGAGCCTCAATGAGTTTACCAACCATTTCTAAATGGCTGAATTCTTCAATTGCAATGTCTTGGAGCATGTCTTTAATGCCAGCATTTTCGACATGGAATGATTGCACCCAATATTGAAGCGCTGCACTAAGTTCTCCAGTAGCTCCGCCAAACTGCTCTAGTAGCAATTGAGCAAAACGTGGGTTTGGTTCGCTTACGTTAACTGCATGAATAGGCTCTTTTTTGTGGAAAAACATAGATCTACACTTCCCAAGGTTATGATGTTTCAGAATGAATTGATTTATCTTTTAGTCTTTTTCCAGATAGAGCTAATTTGATGTTTTTTAGCTTGTTCTACTCGTGAACTAAAAGATTGAAAAAGTCCAGTAGTTATCTCAGGGTTGATAACTGCCAATCAGCGATTATGCATTGCTGCTTCTTCTGATTAATCCCCACAGATAAATAGCAACAATTGCACCAAGCACAGCCACTAAAATACCAGGAAGAGTTAAACCAGCGCCAGCCGCAGTAATTTGCAGAGTTCCTGTTCTTAACAAGGTAAATAAAGTTCCACCGACGAAAGCACCAATGATACCCAAAATCATTGTGGAGAGAATTCCGCCGCCTTGAGAACCAGGATAAATAGCTTTAGCGATTGCACCTGCCAAAAGTCCTAAAACTATCCAAGCAATAATACTCATAACCGCCTCAACAATCTCACTCACTTAATATCTAAGTTATCAACTCTAATTCCAAATTCTTTCTACCAGATGGGGTAAATGTTAAATCCAAAAGTTATACACAATACTTTCATATTCAGAATTGGATGAGAATTTGCGTTTTTTACATCTTTTTAACCTTAAACGAAAATTTTTGCATATTTTAAGCTAGAAGTTATTAAAAACATCTAATCATAGACATAATTATTGTCAGCAAAACTAAATGTTAATTAGCTAATCAATATATTATTTTTTATCTCTGTCTTCAGGTATAAAGTTCGTATCTAACTTCTTGGGGATGTATTAAAAATATTTATTCATTCAACTTTTGATAATTTTCGTTATAACCGATCGTTAATTATCTATATAAATAATTAACCAAGATTTTTGTAGATTTTTATTTAACAACTTTATTCCAATTACCTTTTGACTGCCTATCCGCTTGCACTGCGCTTCATGCACCACACAAATAAGTTCAAACATAAAATTGGATTACTATAGTCTTAATAATATCCCCTCAAATTTTATTTTTCAGATAGATTGAGGGGATAATATGTGGTAAAGATTTGCAGAAGCGATATCAAATAGCACGAGAAAACTTTGTCTCTCGCGTTCTTGTATGAGTATCAAATATGACGGCAATATTTCTTACTAGTAATCTACCGATGTCGGTAATCTGAATCTGATTTTTTGATAAACTGACTAGACCATCAGCTTCTAGTGGTTTTAACGCCTCTAGTTCCTCAGAAAAATATTCATCAAAACTGATATGATATTTGTTTTCAATATCTTGCTTATGAAGCTGAAAATGAGACATAATACTCATAATCACATCCCGTCGAATAATGTCATTCTGAGTGAGCTTGATACCTTTACTAATAGGTAAACTACTTGCTGCCAGTGTTTGATAATAATCCTTTAACTCCTTGTGATTTTGAGCATAAGCATCTTCTAACATACTGATGGATGTGGCACCAAAACCAAATAATTCTGTTTCGGCGTGGGTAGTGTAGCCCTGAAAATTGCGTTTAAGAGTACCATTACGTTGAGCGATCGCTAGTTCATCATTAGTTTTAGCGAAATGATCCATTCCAATAAATAGATATTGGTTATTCGTCAATTCTTCAATGGTCATTTTCAGAATTTCTAACTTTTCCTGTGCTGGGGGTAGCGCCTCTTGAGGAATATTTTTTTGCGTCGGTTTTAGCCAAGGGACATAAGCAAAGTTAAACACAACAATTCGGTCAGGATCTAATTCAATTGTTTTTTTCAGCGTTTCTTGAAAAGTCTCACGTGTCTGATAAGGTAAACCATAAATTAGGTCTACATTCACACTTTCAAACTTAGCTTCTTTAATCCAACTCATGACATCAAAGAGCATTTCTTCAGGCTGGACACGATTCACTGCTACTTGAACTTGGCGATTAAAATCCTGAATGCCAAAACTAATGCGGTTAAATCCAATCTTTCTCAAAAAGAAAATGTAGTTTTTATCGATATAGCGGGGATTAATCTCAATTGAGATTTCTGCTTGGGGATCGATGTTGAAATAGCGATTGATATTTTTCCATAAAAATTCTACTTGGTGACGCTCCAAATAATTAGGAGTACCACCTCCCCAGTGGATTTGCAGCACTTTTCTATCGGAATCGATTAAAGCTGCGGTGTTTTTAATGTCTTCAACCAAAGACTCCACGTAGGGTTTAGCAATATTCTTGTTGTTGGAAATTACTGTATTACAGCCGCAGAAGTAGCAAGCACTTTGGCAAAAAGGGATATGGAAATACAAACTCATAGGGGTTTTGCGTTGATTCGAGGCGGCGATCGCGGCCTTAAAATCAGTTTCAGTGAATGTTTCGCTTAACTCTGTAGCGGGCGGGTAACTGGTATATCTAGGTGCGCGAGTGTCGTACTTTTGAATCAGATCCAGATCGAACTTAACACCAGGTAATAGAAAAACCATTGAGTTGCTTTCCAATAAATGAAGGGAGTAATTAATAGGGAGCAGGGGGCAGGGGAGCAGGGAGCAGGGGGCAGGGGGCAGGGGAGATGAGGGGACAAGGAGATAAACAAAACTCCTAACTCCTAACTCAGCACGGGCTAAACCTTAGCTTTCCGCTAACAGCACTCCTAACGCCCAATGCCCAATGACAAATGACAAATGACAAATGACAAATGACAAATGACAAATGACA
>NZ_JAVRCL010000125.1:0-5888 GCF_034530775.1 Nostoc sp. DedSLP04
CAAAACGACTTTGAAGTACCTCAAAACGACTTTGAAGTACCTCAAAACGACTTTGGAGTACCTCAACACGACTTTGGAGTACCTCAACACGACTTTGGAGTACCTCAACATGACTTCGAGGTATCTGTTTTACAAATATTCTTAACCGAGCAGTATTGATATCCATCCTTGCTGCGAGTAAGCCGATTTAAGCGTGGGGTAATAATTTCTAATTACGTAAATTTACGGGATACGACTTTAGGCAGAATCATCAATTAGGAATCATGTTGACTTACAGTTAGATCCCCGACTTCTCTAAAAAGTCGAGGAGCTTATTATTCATGAATGATTGAAGTTGGTTATAGACAAAGCAAGTCTCAAGCATTACTTTGATGAACTCAAAGCTAAACCTAAATAAATTACTATTTATCCTAAAATTTTGGCAGATAATTTTAGACAACAATCTAGCCATTTTTGATTATTTTCAATCAATAAAGGTCATCAATCTTTATTTTCAAGAAAACAGTAAATATGCAGTAAATATACTGATGTAATTTTGTGAGTTAAAAACTCTAACTATTGCAACCATCAGCCAAAATCCTATATGTCTTTTTTGTTTCTAAACCATGAATTAGATATAGCAATTTCCTAAAACAGGGCTATTTGTCAGGAAAATGAGATATTTATGCTGAGGGATTCATAAAAACTTATTTAATAAAATCTTTTGTATATATATACTTGTCGTTAAAAAGTATTAAGAAATTCTTATTAAAGAATATTGCAATAGCTTGATTTAATTGCTAACGTGTGTATGACAGCGATGCTGATGAACGCTCGGATCTAGGAGAAATAAAATCTATGAGCTATACCCATTCAGCCAAGTGTGTTAGGCTTTGACGGGTTCAAAACGAGAAATTTCTGCCTCATATAGACAACTATGAGGGATTGCAGATTAACCAAGAAATGTCTCGTTGCTAAAGGCTTAGTTTCAGTTTGATTTCAATTGCGATTGATTATTTGTCTTACTTTGTGCCGACAAGCAAGTAGCTCTTGCTTGTGTGTATCGGCAATAACGAGGAGTTTGGTAAGACTTAAATTTTGGAGAATAAAACTAATGGAGATTCAAGGTAAAGTTGCCCTAATTACAGGGGCTTCGCGTGGAATTGGACGAGCGATCGCTCTCGAATTAGCGCAACAAGGCATCAAGCGGATGATATTGATAGCACGCGATCGCCGCAAGTTAGTGGAGGTAGCCAACGAAATCGAGGCGATGGGTACAGAAGCTGCGATCGTGGCTTTAGATTTGACGCAGACAATTGAAGTAAATATCGCTGTTGCCCAACTCTGGCGCAATTACGGACAGATTCATCTGCTAGTTAATTGTGCGGGAGTCGCATATCAAAGTTCGTTTTTGCAATCTAAAATGCCCCAAGTTCAAGAAGAAATTTCGGTGAACTTGTTAGGGATGTACAACCTCACTAGTTTGATTGCTCGACGCATGGCCAGTCAAAGACAAGGGACAATTGTCAATGTATCGAGCTTGATGGGGAAAGTTGCAGCACCAACGATGGCGACATACTCAGCAACCAAGTTTGCCATCTTAGGATTTACCCAAGCCTTGCGCCAAGAATTAGCCGAACACAATATCCGCGTGATTGCATTACTGCCTTCCCTGACAGACACAGACATGGTGCGCGACTTAAAATTATTCCGCTGGGTAATCCCCATGACTCCCCAGCAAGTGGCTAAAGCACTCGTCACCGGAATGCAGAATGATTCATCAGAAATTTTAGTTGGATGGCAAAGTCATTTAGCCGTGTTGTGTCAACGCCTCGCCCCTTGGTTGTTAGAGCTAATTTTACGAATAGCAACACCACCAGCACCAAGAAGACAACGGCTGATTGAAAAACTTACCCCTTCCCGTAGCGTCTCGTAGAGAAGGGGAGACACCGAGGGCGATCGCAGACTCAATACTCAATACAGTTCGATTAACATATTTCTCTCTCGAAGATCCCCCCAACCCCCCTTAAAAAGCAGGGCTTTTTCTCCTCTTTACCCCCTTTTTAAGGCTACGGTGTACACACAAGTCTGAAATAGCTGATTAACCCAAGGTTTTACCCCACCCTAACCCTCCCCGTATGTATTGGGGAGGGAACTAGATTTCTTATTTCCCCCCAATACATCGGGGGGATTAAGGGGGGTAATTTGACTTGTGTGTACACCGTAGCTTTTTAAGGGGGTCGCCGTAGGCGGGGGGATCTTATCCGAACCGTATTGACTCAACACTCCTGAATAAACTTCTCCGAAATCTTCAGTTTTTTGGCTTTACCCTTGTGCAAAAAAGTAAGGCTCGCAGTGCCAAGAAATGCTAATAAGCTGAAAGTAGAAGTAGATTCAGGAACAGACTTGGAATTCTCAATTTTGATAACTTGTCCAAGTCCAGGGCCATCGCCTCGGTTTGTCACGTAAATAGCATCATCAGCACCAATAGTCAAAGCAGTAGGAGACTCTAATCCATTGCCACTAAGAATAGTTGTGCGAGTTCCATCCTTGGCTATTTTAATTACAGAACCATCTAGATTACCTTTCCAGAGTGACTGATTAGCGTATTGCAAAGCATATAAATTACCTTGACTATCAAAATCTAAGTCAGTAAGTTGGGTAAAGCCATCAGTATAAACTGTTGGTTTATCATCAGCACCAACTCGGTAGATTTTTGCTTCACCTTCGGGAAAAGGAAAACCAGTTAATTGGCTAATATAATAAGCGCCATCTGGGCCTTTGGCGATATTTGTGGGTACTGCTTGAATTTCAAATGGCGATGACGATGCACCAGTGGGAAAAACTGGATTAGTTAATGTCTGGCGGGGAATTGTGGCGATCGCTTTCAAATTACTTCCATCAGTCCCGACACTGAGTAACTCATTAGCACCAGTATCAACTGCAACAATCTTATTTCCATCTAAAAGAAGAGAGAAGGGATTGCTAATTAGATCGCCACCATCGGGATTATTTGCAAGTTCATAATTAGCTAAATCAGCCACACTAGTCCAAGAATTTGTATTGAAATTAGCAGTAATGATTTTTCCTAAGTCAGTGTTACCTAATGTGGCGCGAAATGTAGGATCGGAAGCATACCCAACTGCAATATAAGGCTTGCCAGTAGCATCAAATTTGATATCTTGAGGCCCACTACTATCAGTACCATTTGGTAATGCTAAAGAAGGAAGTCCTGTAAGTATACGCTCTTGTGTACCATTTCTAATTTTGGTGACTGCACCAGTTGTGCCATAACATAAAGATTGACCTGCGGCACTCGGTGAAGGAACACAAGCTCCACTTCCACCTGTTCCTGCCTCTGTGACATAGAGACTGCCGTCAGGGCCAAAACTTAGACCCCGTGGACTATTAAGATCGTCGGCAATTACTGAAAATGATGCCGCTTCTGCTGCTTTCATTCCTGAAAAAGCAGCAATACAAACGCTCAAAAATGTAATTCCAAATTGTTTTAGTTTCATTAGACTGCTCCTAAAATTAAATTTGCGTAAAGCATAGAATAGAAAATTTTATATTGATAAAAAATAATATTTAATGTTTATAGTTTCTGTGGATTTTAGAGCTTATTTAAAAGAGGGAAACAGATTCAAGCCCAGAAAGCCAGATGAAATCTGAATTTCTGAATTTTGAGTTGTATCATACCATTTTCAAAAATATTTGCAACATAATGAATCGGCTATAGGGAGGTACAAATGTACGCTTATAGCAACAAAATTAAATAGAATTACTGTATATTTTTTAGTGTTTTTTATACAAGTGCGATATCAAAACTGTTGAACAACACAGATATTGCGGGACTATTGAGGCGATCGCAGTTTGCATCAATACATAAAGTTGCAGTTCAGAAATTGCTGTGCGATCGCATAATTAGACATACCTTGTTTCGGAGCAATCAGAAATGCTTTCCTTCCCTACAACACTGACTCCTTTGCCCGAAATCATTGATGGCTTACCGAATATTTCTGGTTGGGAAACAGAGGTTCTCTCTGTGGTTAACCAAGATCGACCAGTATTTTTACCAACCACGAATATTAAGTTGGAAAATGTAAATGCTGTATTTGCGATCGCTTTGCACATGCACCAGCCAACTATACCTGCTGGAAATGGCGGTACGCTCATCAGCAATCTGCAATATATGTTTGAACATCCCCATGAAGGGGATAACCACAATGCAGATCCCTTTGCCCATTGTTACAGCCGCATGGGTGACTTGATCCCCGAACTGGTAAATCAAGGTTGCAATCCGCGTGTGATGTTGGATTACTCTGGTAATCTTCTCTGGGGACTGCGGCAAATGGGACGCGGTGATGTTCTCGATAATCTTAAACGGATTACTTGCGATCGCACCTACCAACCTTATGTAGAATGGCTGGGTACAATGTGGGGTCATGCAGTTATTCCTTCCACACCCATAGCAGATATTAAATTACATATCGTTGCATGGCAACATCACTTTGCAGCAATTTTTGGCTGGGAAGCACTAGCGCGAGTCAAAGGATTTTCGCCCCCAGAAATGCACCTACCCAATCACCCTGATGCTCTCTATGAATTTGTGAAAGCGCTGAAAGAATGTGGATATCGCTGGTTACTTGTTCAAGAACATTCTGTAGAAACCCTTACTGGTCAATCTCTCACTTATAAACATTTACCACATCGTCTAATTGCCCGGAATTCTCAAGGTGAAACAATTAGCATCACAGCTTTAATTAAAACCCAAGGTTCTGATACTAAATTAGTTGCTCAGATGCAGCCTTATTATGAAGCTAAAACATTATCCAAACAACAACTTGGTAGTGTGTCTATACCACCAATAGTTAGCCAAATTGGCGATGGGGAAAATGGCGGCGTGATGATGAATGAATTTCCTAGCGCTTTTAAACAAGCTTGGTGGGATATGGTAAACAATGGAGGAGGAAAATCAGGTGTAGTTGGGATGTGTGGTACAGAATATTTAGAATTAATCGAAGCTGCTGGATGCAAACCTGAAGATTATCCAACTTGTCAGCCAGTGGGACAATATCAGATTTGGGAGCGAATTTCACCAGATAATATTCAACCGGAAGCTGTAGAGAATGCAATTCAAGAATTAAAGCAAACAAACTCTAATTTTCATCTGGATGGAGCCTCGTGGACAAATCATATCAGTTGGGTAAAAGGATATGAAAATGTGTTGTCTCCCATGTATCAATTAAGCAGTTTATTTCATCAAAAGATCGATCCATTACTGCAAACTGACTCAGCAGAACCGATTGCTAGACAATCTCAATACCGTAACATTCTCCTACATAATCTTTTGCTGCAAACTAGTTGTTTTCGTTATTGGGGACAAGGCGCTTGGACTGATCACGCGCGGGAAATTTATCAACGTGGCGAAAGCTTGCTGCAAAAGACATTTTAATTAATTGGTGTTCTAGCCGTAACGCACTGCATTTCGTGGTGCGTTACGGCTGTTTTAACGCACCCTACAATTTAATGTTTGCTGAATCTACCAAAATAAATACGCGATATACCGAAATGAAAAAGTAATCAAGCATTTTGAGAAAGCAATATGCCTTTTTGTTTGCTGAATCTACTGAAATGAGAAAGCATTTAAGCATTTTGAGAAAGCAATATACCTTTTTGCTTGCTAAATTTACCGAAATGAGAAAGCATTTAAGCATTTTGAGAAAGCATTTAAGCATTTTCCTTAATGAATTTTGTCAACAAATGAAGTTAAGGTGAAGTTACTGAAAGTATTCTTTATAATTTCGATGCCAAAGTAAATATTGAGTTTTATCTTTGAACACAATTTACAAATAAATAGACATGTCCTTAAAACAAAAGTTATGGAAAAATGATACAGAAATAAAAAT
>NZ_JAVRCL010000126.1:0-5782 GCF_034530775.1 Nostoc sp. DedSLP04
GAAATAACAAATGAGTACGCCGAAATAACAAATGAGTACGCCGAAATAACAAATGAGTACGCCGAAATAACAAATGGGTACGCCGAAATAACAAATGGGTACGCCGAAATAGCAAATGCGTACGCCGAAATAGCAAATAAAACCATAGGGTAGGGGCGCATAACTAGCTGTGTGCCCCTAGAGGAGATTGTGGTTCAAAAAGAGCATAAAACGGCTATAAGTTAAACTGTCTCTGGATCAATGTTTAATTCTCGTAACTTTGCGGCCATACGCGATCGCAATTGCTGCTCTTGTTGTAAGCGTTCTGCTCCCCACAGCAGCAATTGACCAGTTTCATCCCACCAGCGCAACCAATATCCAGTGCGATTTACTTTCGCACCCTGCCAAATTCCTAAAAACAGTCCAATGTTAGCAATCCAATACAGTCTATCCTGATTCGGTTGCTGGAGTTCGTATTGCCCTGAAGCACTAAGTTGATAGACTTCCACCCACCCCGCCTCTGGTTCAAAAATTACATAGATGGGGACTTGAAGAATGCGCTCATAGTAGTACCACTTACCAGGTGGGTACTTAGCTTTAATTGAGTATTCACTACCTTCTGTCTCTGACAAAAATTCCATGACGATCGCCGGAATTTCTCCTTCTAGCTTCGGGGTATAACTACGACGGTTTTGGTTTAGTGGAACTGTCGGTAACACAGAAGGGACATAGAACCAATCCGGGGCTTTAATTACCAACTTGCCATCTACAGTTGCACAAATTCCAAAATTTGTACCAATGAGTATCTGAGGCTGAATTAAAAGAGCCAGTTCCAAGCTTTCAGTTAAGGCAAATGCGATCGCTGGCTGACTAATATTATCCACAGGCTCATCGGGTAAAGGAAAGTCATCAGGTAACTTTTCCCAAGTGACAATGGGTTCAATGATAGTTGTTGACATAGAAACCTGGAGTCAGGTGGTTATTGCTATTATGTCGCACAACTCTTAATTCCCCACTCCCTAATTTGTCTCTTGAATTTGCAAACGAACAGTGTGTTCAGTCGCACCACTAAGTTGCAATTCCATGATTTCACCACCCAGAGGTTCCAAGCAAGTCAAGAGCGATCGCAAGTTGGGTGTACTTGCACCAGTATCTACATATAATCGATCTGCTAAATTACCGATCCGTTTCCAAGTCATGTACAATTTAGCGATCGTTTGTTCAATTTGCGATGCTTGATTTACCAAATCAGCAGCAATGCTCAAACAGCCGACTCTTTGGGCTTCTTCTAAGGCTGTTTCAATATCAACATTCTCCTGCGTTAACGCCTGAACTTGAGCCGCCCCTTTGAGATATTTCGCCAGGTTACGCGCTTCGCTAGTTACCTGTTTCAGGGTATCCACATCAGGATTGGCAGCTATTTCCTTTTGGATAAACTTTTGATGCGATTCTGGCAGTTTTTCCATTTCCTTCACCAAAGGGGCAATGTAGCGCGGGGGAAGGGTGTTATCTGCGGCTTTTTCTTTAACTGCTTCGGGTAATAAATCTGAGGACATGGCTGTCCATTCATCATTGAGTTGACGCACTTCCCGCCTTGTGATGCGATCGCCTTTTTGGGCAGCTTCACTCACCATCTGTTGCACTTCTGGGACTGCTTTGGAGGTTTCGACAAATGCCCGTTTACTGAAGTTGTTCACAGATCCGGGGTCAAGTTTACCATCTTCAATCAGAGTATCGGCACTATTCGCCAATTGAATCCAGGAGTATGCTTGACTTTTGCTGATTTCCCGCTCTTTTAGCCATCGCAAAAAGCCAGTACCGCGGCCGTCACCACCGACTTTTTCTCTGTCGCGGATCGCCCGTAAAATTCGCCCTCGCCAGATTTCAGTTTGCAAATCAAAGCGATCGCATACCTGCCAAGCTACTTCTAGCTGCTGTTGAAAATCTGACTCTAGAATCTGTTCATCTTCTGGATCGGGCAGTTCAAAGCTGATATCGGCTGGCTGTTGTAAAGCAGCAGCAAGGTCGTTGATGGAGTCGGTATCTTGCACGATTGATGACTAACTAGTGGATGCGATCGGCTTATTATGCCACAATCTGTGGACTCTCACTTAAGGGGGAGTACGGTATTTTGAGTTACAACAAAGATAGTAGGAAGGGGTAAACAACTTTTGTAAAGTCTTTAATTAATCAGAGAGAATAAAAATAAAACGATGAACCAGGTAGACTACCTCCGCATTAGCTTAATCGATCGCTGCAATTTTCGTTGTCAGTACTGTATGCCAGAGGGAGTAGAACTGGATTATATTCTCAAGCAACAGTTATTGACTGATGAAGAACTACTCACCTTAATTCAAGAGGTATTTATTCCAGTAGGCTTTACCCGATTTCGTTTGACTGGGGGAGAACCCTTGTTGCGTCCGCGTGTGGTGGATTTGGTAAGGGCGATCGCAACTTTACCCCAAACTCAAGATATCTCAATGACCACCAACGGGTTTTTGCTGGCTCCGATGGCAAAAAACCTTTACAATGCTGGTCTGCGACGAATTAATATTAGTCTTGACTCTCTCGATCCCGATATTTTTGACCAAATTATTGGTAATCAGGGGCGTTCTCGTTGGCAACAAGTTTGGCAGGGGATTCAAGCTGCCCATCAAGTCGGATTCGACCCCCTGAAGCTGAATGTGGTGGTGATTCCTGGGGTTAATGACCACGAAGTTCTCGATTTAGCTGCCCTGACAATCGATAAACAGTGGCACGTTCGATTTATTGAATTTATGCCCATTGGTAATGTGCATTTATTTGGCGATCGCGGTTGGGTATCTTCAGCCGATTTACGAGAACGTATTCGCGATCGCTGGGGCTTGACAGAAGCTCAAGTTCGTGGTGCTGGCCCTGCTGATGTCTTTCAAATTCCCAATGCGAAGGGGACACTAGGATTTATTAGTCAGATGTCAGAATGTTTTTGCGATCGTTGTAATCGGATGCGCCTAAGTGCCGATGGCTGGCTGCGCCCCTGTTTATTAAATGAAACTGGTCAAATAGATTTAAAAACTGCCCTGCGTTCTGGTGTCAGCACCACTCAATTACAAGAGCAGGTAAGACATTTACTCGGAATCAAACCAGAAATTAACTTTAAAGGGCGCGATTCTGGCATTTCAGGTGCATATACCCGCACCATGTCGCAAATTGGCGGATGAAAGAAGTTAGGAGTTAAAAGTGAGGAGTTAGGAGTTAGAAGTTAAAAGTTTTGAATAAATAAGTTTCTTCAACTCATAACTCATAACTCATAACTTATAACTCATAACTTATAACTCATAACTCATAATTCATAACCATGTCGCAAATTGGCGGATGAAAAAAGTTAGGAGTTAAAAGTGAGGAGTTAGGAATTATCGTCTTGCAACTCCTAACTCATAACTCCTAACTCCCAACTGTTTAAGCTTGTCGTGAGTAGTATTCCACCACAAGTAGTTCATTAACTTGTAGTGCCACCCATTCGCGCTCAATAACGCTGTTGACTTTACCAACCAACTTATTTTTGTCAAATTCCAAATGGCTGGGAAGGTTAGCCAAACCGGGATATTGCAAGTTCGCTTCCACCAACTTCCGGGATTGTGCCCGATCTCTGACTGCAATTGTTTCCCCAGGACGGCATTGGTAGCTGGCAATATTCACCACACGACCGTTAACAGTTACGTGACCGTGATTTACCAGTTGACGAGCTGCTGGGATAGTCGGGGCTATACCCAAGCGGAAAACGGTATTATCCAAGCGCATTTCCAGCAATTGCAGCAGCACTTGTCCGGTAGAACCAGTAACACGTCTGGCTTTCCGCACATAGCGGAGCAATTGCTTTTCAGTCAAACCGTAGTTGAAGCGGAGCTTTTGCTTTTCCTCTAGACGGATAGCATACTCAGAGCGCTTCTTGCGATTCTGGCCATGCTGCCCAGGTGGGTAAGCGCGTCTGGCACTTTTACGAGTTAATCCTGGTAAGTCGCCCAAGCGGCGGACAATTCTGAGGCGGGGCCCTCTATATCGGGACATGAGTTTCCTTAATCTAATCCTGTTTAAACTTTACCGAAACATTCAATTTTGACATTCCCCTAATTTTTAATCAGGGGATTCTTGGTTTTTTGAAGCTGCTTACCGAGGTAAGACGTATCTCACCAAGGTAGACGCATCGATTTTTGCGCCAGTTGCTTTTAATCGGTAAACCCGACAAACTAGCCTCCAAGCCTGAATTCCGACCTGTCACGCCGTACTCCTGCCAATAAGTTTTTTGTGTTTATTTAGTTTCGTAGGCTACTCAATCATCAATCAGATTGGTTTACGCAGTATTCTTACTCTGAAATACTTTTTACGTTGCCTACTTATCTTTCAAACAGCTATATTAACACAATTTTCGACATAATTAATTATGTCTATACTTGAAGCTAACGCGCCTACATATTGCACAAACTCCGTGTAGACCGTCATTAGTCATTAAGGACAATTGACTTAGGACAACTTCTCCTGAAGGAGACGCTGCGCGAACACCAGTTGATGTGCTTTTCTTTTTGCGTAACAGCTTACTACCTCTGAAATTATTAGATTACAGAGGATTTTTAAGATATTTGAGTTAGCATAACTTTGGGTGTTTGGAGAATGGCAATGTCAATGAGCAAAAAAGTGGTTAGCAGAGTTAAGAACAAACAAGGCAGTTCCACCTCCAGGATTTTAACATTACCAGTTTTGGCTATAGCTGGATGTTTAGCAATCTTGCCTAATGTGGCTGTCGCTGCCTCTTACAGAAATGATTATAGTGTCTGTGCGGGTCGCCTCTTGAGTGTGGGTGTAAAGGCAGAAGCGGCATCAGCAGGTTGTGCAGCAGCATTGCGTCCAAGAGATTTGGCTGCTTGCGTGGTGAAAATTGATAAGGAAACCCAAATTGCTGCAACGGATGCGCTTTATTCTTGTGGAAAGGCCCGGCGTCCTGAAGAGTTAGCAACCTGTGTAGTTGGCGTCAGCTTAAGTACTAAAGAAGAAGCTAATCCAACAGTTTTAGATTATTGTGGACGCAGTTTGTTACCCGTGCGCTTTGGTCAGTGTGTGGTTGGCTTGCGTAGCCAAATCGACTTTCCCGCTACTCAAGCGCTAGATACTTGTATCAGTGCTGATGATAGTGTTATCGGTGCTTCATCTTCGTCTACACCGCCAACAATAATTCCTGCGGGTTCAAGTCCAAGTTTAGAAACTACCCCATTTCCAAACCAACCGATTGTTCCAACTCAACCAGTTGTTCCAACTCAACCAGTTATTCCAACTCAACCAGTTATTCCAACCCAACCGGGCACTAATTAGATTACAGTGCTTTGTGTAATTGATATACAGGTTGAATTTAGAGTGGCTATTTGCCACCCTGATTCAGGGACTACCAAAAAATAAATTATCCGATTTTAATTTGTAGGTTGGGTTGAGCAACAGCGAAACCCAACCTTATATATTTACAATGCTTCAACCTGACTGGATAATTTAACGTGAGTTCGATGAACCTCTCCCGGACAATCTCCCTCTCCCACGGGGAAAGGGAGGAGCAACGAGAAATTAGGGTTTTGGCTCTTCTCTGGGTGTCCAAGAGGGGTTGGGGGAGAGGTCAAAAAAGGGCTTGTCGAACTCACCTTAATTTACCTTTGCTGACTGTATAGCTTTGGTTAGGCAATGACAGTAATATTTACATTAGTTACTATATTTCTTACTTTGGTCTTTATATAGCAACCGCCAAGGCGGTTAAGCCGCTGTGTGAAGCACAGCTTCCATCGCA
>NZ_JAVRCL010000127.1:0-5473 GCF_034530775.1 Nostoc sp. DedSLP04
CTCATGCACGGTTTTGAAGACCAACGGGGTTGGTGACAACTTCGTTGAGTTTAATGACTTTGACTTTGAGGATGAAGATTTCTTGAAAATAAAACCGATCAGCCAAATGACTGAAGGGGAAAAGCTACAGCGATTTAAGCGGTTCTTCGACAGTAGCAGCCGTGCGATGTTGCAAGACTGTCTATTTCGCATCGTCAATGACGAAGATGGTACGGGTACGTTAGAAATTCTTTGTCCTAATGAAGTCGTAAGACAACGCCTTTCTAAGAAAAAGCGCAAAATTACCAACAACATCAACACCTGCTGGAGCCATATCAGATGGTTTTCGCTATGCGTTCAGCAAGATAATGAGTTGGATTGCCAAAAGTTTACCCGTAACGGTGATTTGGTGACATCTTAATTTGGGAATGGGAAATGGGGAATAAAGAAAGTGTTTTCCCAATGACAAATGACGAATGACGAATGACAAATGACAAATGACTAAAAAACAAAAATTTCCTTACCTAGTTGGTTCTAAGTGGACAGCACAGCAAAAAGTTGATGGCTGGCGGCATTTCCAAGTTGTCAATCGGAAAAATCAGGGGAAGTGGGTTTACGCTGAAATGGTTGCTGCTTGCGATCCTAAAGTCCGTTTTTGGATAAATGCCAAATTATTACAAGATAACTCCCAGTGGCAAGCTGGCTGGCAAACATTACAAGAAATCCAGGAAATTAAAACTGAGGTGTCCTAATTGCCTTAAGCCGCACAGCCAAAAGATTTTAACCTCACTTCCATTGCTCTCTCTTTTAGGAAGGAGGGTTTGAATCTTACTCCCCAACGCTAGTAGGGAAGGGGGGTTAAGTCTGTCATAGGACTCAACCCAGAAACACGATATCTTGCAAATTAATAATATTTTACAAAATCACACTAACTCACTCTCAAGCAGCAATTAAATGGTTTGCTCTACCGATTGAAAACTGCCAGATTATCTGCGATACCTTTGGTGAGCTACGCTAACGCAAATTGCAGTAGTATTTCCAGCATCAGGCTGCATATACCTCTGTTTGCCCTAACCCTGCGCCCCAATGCCTTGAAAACAGGTTCTAAAAACATTAGCTAATTCTATGAAAAGCATTCAAAAAAAACGATTTCAGTTTTTTGTTTTTTGTAACTCTTTTTATAAAAATAGATAATAAAAAGTTTTTATTGTCTATTTTTAAATCTTTTAAGGTCTTTAAAATTCATAAAAACCTAAATAAATTTAATTAAGCTTGAATTCATCGTCTAAGACTGTTTTACAGATTAGGAGCCACTTTCTTTTCTAAGTAATTTGCCCAATAATGACATCAACAGACCTCACGCATCGCCATCTCAGGAAAGGTGAAGGCAAATGTTTGAGCCACAAGTTTGACAAGAAGCTATAAGAGGGAAACAACAGTGAAACTAGCAGTCTACGGAAAAGGTGGTATCGGTAAATCCACAACTAGCTGTAATATATCCGTCGCCCTAGCTAAACGTGGCAAGAAAGTGCTGCAAATTGGCTGCGACCCAAAACATGACAGCACCTTCACCCTGACTGGGTTTTTGATTCCCACAATTATCGACACCCTCCAAGAAAAGGACTACCACTACGAAGATGTGTGGCCAGAAGATGTAATTTATAAAGGCTACGGCGGTGTTGATTGCGTAGAAGCTGGTGGTCCACCTGCGGGTGCTGGATGTGGCGGTTACGTAGTTGGTGAAACCGTAAAATTACTTAAAGAACTCAACGCCTTTGATGAGTACGATGTAATTCTCTTTGACGTTCTAGGTGACGTAGTTTGCGGTGGTTTTGCAGCACCACTCAACTATGCAGATTACTGCCTGATTGTTACAGACAACGGCTTTGATGCTTTATTTGCTGCCAATAGGATCGCTGCTTCAGTTCGCGAAAAAGCAAGAACTCACCCACTGCGTTTAGCTGGGTTAATTGGCAATCGCACCTCCAAGCGCGACTTGATTGAAAAATATATAGAAGCAGTGCCCATGCCAGTTTTAGAAGTTCTACCTTTAATTGAAGATATTCGTGTTTCCCGTGTGAAAGGTAAGACTTTGTTTGAGATGGCAGAGCAAGATCCTTCCCTAGACTACGTTTGCGACTACTATCTTAACATCGCCGACCAAATTCTAGCGCGTCCCGAAGGTGTTGTACCTAATGATTCACCAGATCGGGAGTTGTTCTCTTTGTTATCTGATTTTTATCTAAATCCGGGTAAACCCCAGGTTCCTAATTCAGAAGAGGAACTAGACTTGATGATTGTATAAATCACCAAGTTCTCAGGATGGGGGACAATAACATGGCTTTCTTTCACAGTTTTACGGATTCAATAAAGCAAAAGTGGTTGCAATTTTTCCAGAATAATCGAGACTGGATTACCCTGCACATGGAAGTGGAATCAGTGTACACCCCTGATGGCGGGAAGCGACCACCTTCCTACCTCATCCTGGGAGTTCTTAACGCCCTAGAGCCAAAACTAGCGCAGTTAATGTTGCCCTTTGCCAAACTCAATCCTGACGCCGATACCCTGATTGAAGTGCTGGATTTGCATTTTGACCCAGATTTAGCTCTCGGTAATCGCTTCGTTGTCAACCCAGATGCAGAAAAATACGTAGAAGAAGCAGCATCTGTCATTGATGAAAAGCCTGAAGATGAAACATTGACACACGCTCATACCAATGGCTTTGTGGCGGTGGCGGTAGTTGAAGAGTTCACAATTGTGGATTCTGAGGATGAAAGCCTGGAAATCAGCGAGTTGGAAGAAACGGAAAATGGCTTTGGCGATATTTCCTTAACCAACGGACACAACTCAAAAGATGAGTCTCTCCAAAGCTCTAGTTTAGAAGCAGATGAGTTTGGGGAAATTGCCTTCGATACAACAGCTGCAACGGAAGTAAAGCTGGATGAAGACGAAGATGAGGCGCTTGGAGATAGTCCACTAGATGAGAATGCGTTTAAAGACGTGTTATCAGATGTCTGGGGTGATGAAACAGCTTTACAAAAGGCTGAAGAAAATAACGATTTTTTGGGGGAAGAACTGCCAGCAGGCGTTTTTGATGAATCAGAAATTGCCCGCCTCTTCCCCAACGCTTAATTATTGCCGTTCTTCGCAATTTTAAGTTTTAGATTTGGGACTTCGGCTACGCTCAGTCGAACGGTTTTGGATGAGGAATTAGGGAAATTGTCGTTAGACAGAGGATACTTTTGTTGTCCCAGCCTTCAATCCAAAATTATCAATCTAAAATCTAAAATTGGTCGATCTGCCATTAAATATCAAGGGGAGAAAAAACCAAAATGACTGTCGCTCAACAACCAGAAGCTTTAAACTTTGAATGTGAAACCGGGAATTACCATACCTTTTGCCCAATTAGCTGCGTGGCGTGGTTATACCAAAAAATTGAAGATAGCTTCTTTTTGGTGATTGGGACAAAAACTTGTGGCTACTTCCTGCAAAATGCGATGGGGGTAATGATTTTTGCTGAACCCCGCTATGCAATGGCAGAGTTGGAAGAAGGCGATATTTCGGCACAGCTGAATGATTATGAAGAGTTAAAGCGGTTGTGCTTGCAGATTAAACGCGATCGCAATCCGAGTGTAATTGTCTGGATTGGCACTTGCACTACGGAAATTATCAAAACAGATTTAGAAGGTTTGGCACCGAAACTAGAATCCGAAATTGGGATTCCCATCGTTGTAGCGCGGGCAAATGGTCTAGATTACGCCTTCACCCAAGGGGAAGACACCGTATTAGCAGCAATGGCTAACCGTTGTCCTGATAAGGCTCCGGTGGCGGAAACAGAGAAGAACGAACGCAATGCGATCGCTAAATTGCTCAACTTCGGTAAGAAGAAAGAAGATGTCGCCCAAGATGAATCTGAGTACGTGGATCATCCACCCTTAGTTCTCTTTGGCTCCCTTCCCGACCCCGTGGTTACTCAGTTAACCTTGGAACTGAAGAAACAAGGCATCAAAGTTTCCGGCTGGCTACCTGCGAAGCGCTTCACTGAATTGCCAGTACTAGAAGAAGGGTATTATGTCGCTGGTGTCAACCCCTTCCTCAGCCGTACAGCTACCACCTTAATGCGCCGCCGCAAGTGTAAACTCATTGGCGCACCCTTCCCGATTGGCCCCGATGGCACTCGTGCTTGGATTGAGAAAATCTGCTCGGTGTTTGGTATTACTCCCAAAGGTTTGGATGAACGGGAAGCACAAATTTGGGCAGGGTTGGAAGATTACGTGAAACTGATTCGCGGTAAGTCTGTATTCTTCATGGGTGATAACTTGCTGGAAATTTCCCAAGCAAGATTCTTAATCCGTTGTGGGATGACTGTTCACGAAATCGGCATTCCCTACATGGATAAGCGCTATCAAGCTGCTGAGTTGGCATTGCTGGAGAAAACTTGTCAGGAAATGAATTCACCCCTGCCAAGGATTGTGGAGAAGCCGGATAATTACAATCAACTTCAACGGATTTATGAGTTGAAACCAGATTTGGTAATTACTGGTATGGCGCACGCTAATCCACTGGAAGCACGGGGTATTAATACTAAGTGGTCTGTGGAGTTCACTTTTGCTCAAATTCACGGCTTTACAAATGCGCGTGACATTTTAGAGTTGGTAACTCGTCCGTTGCGTCGGAATAATAATTTGAAAGATTTGGGTTGGGATAAGTTGGTGAGAGAAGAAGCGAAGATTTAAATTTGGGTTTGGATTGAGCAACAGCATATAATTAAGGCGAACCCAAAAAGTTCGCCTTTTTTGTCTCACAAAGGCGCAAAGGAAAATCGCCTAACAATAGTTACAATCAGGTGGATATCGCTAAATCATAAATTGGAGAAAATTCAACCATTAGAGTTAATTATGCTTAAGCTCAATCTACAAAAGCTACCATTTCTAGAGTCTATTGGTTGGCAGCTAAAAAATGTATATCAAATGAGTGAGAAAGAAATTGTTCAATTGTATCAACGCAATTGGCATCATCAAACTACCTTCAATAATTTAAAACAAGAAGAGAAAGATTTTGTTCATTATTTAGCAAAAAAATATAACTCCTGGATACTGCCGGATTTTGAAATGTTTCATCTCGATCATCATAATAATATACTTAAAATCCTTAATGCTTTCAATCCAGAAGTTTTCAAAAAAGCTTATGCATACTTTGGTGGTGGTACACTCTTGGCTTTAGAATATGATGAATACAGGCTTAGTAAAGATATTGATTTCCTCTTCTCTTATGGAACGGAAAATTACAGATATTTAAGAAATTTGATTTACGATGAAGGAATTGTGGCATTATTTCAAAGTACAACAGATATCGAATTAGGCGACAGTACAATAAATCAATATGGTATTCGTTTCCTTGTTGTAGTCAATGAAACAACTATTAAAATAGAAATTGTAGCCAAAAGACATGTCCTTAAAACAAAAGTTATGGAAAAATGATACAGAAATAAAAA
>NZ_JAVRCL010000128.1:0-5426 GCF_034530775.1 Nostoc sp. DedSLP04
AAATTGGTTTAAAAATTGCTGCTACTGTACCTCATAAACTCCGAATCTGCTGTATATTCAGGTAATAATGGCAGTCTGTAGAGTTGTCAGATTGCAATTTAATTGCTTATGCTTTTTATCTGTTAATGACTTGAGCCTCTTTGAGAAAAATAAATCTTTCTTCTTTCTATCTTTTTGCTCTTAACTGATGATTTAGCTCAACTTATTCGCCCAAGGCTTATTGTTACATCCATTCAACACTGGGCGGTTACGCCATCGCACTTCCTTTGCGATCGCTAAAACCATTGTTGTATAGTAGGCATTTCCCGTTTGCAGATAAGTATAGAAATATGAAAAGACACCGAATTATGGTTATTGGTAAAAATGTTATGACCGTGCAGCGCGTCAGCAGTCATTGCTTAAAACAAAATGCAGAAGTTTTTCCATATTATTGTATTCCCACGCCGGAAGAGATAACTTTGTTTGAACCTCATATATTGGTGTTATGTCTACCCATACCTGAGCAATTCCAGCATCAACTACTTCAGCCTTACATTTTGTGGTCAGAACAACTCGTGAATGACATCTCACCACTGGCTACCACTTTGACAGAATTATCTGACTGTTTACATAAATTCCTCTAAGCTTAAATCAGCCCTTGGCGTACAGCTAAAGCTGCTGCTTGAACGCGATCGTCAACGCTAAGTTTGTTGAGAACCATACGTACATAAGACTTGACGGTTCCGAGTGAGAGGTAGAGTTGGTTTGCAATCTGCTGGTTTGAGTGCCCCTGTGCAATAAGTTTAAGAATCTCGCGTTCGCGATTACTGAGAATAGGTTGCGCTATTAGCTGAGATACAGGAACATCGGGAGCAACAGCGGTTGACCTAAGCATCCGAGCAACTTTTTGAGCGATTAGAGGATCTAAATAAGCGCCACCTTGGAGTATCAATTGAATAACGGCGATGAGCTGTTCCCATTCAATGGTTTTAAGACAGTAACCATCAGCACCAGCTGCAAGCATCCCCATAACCTGAATATCGTCGTCAAAGGCACTTAAGGCTAAAACACAAGTAGTCAAGCAGTTGCTTTTTATATGCTGGGTGGCTGTAATCCCATCCATAACTGGTAGATCGATATCCATTAAAACTACATCTGGTTGGAGTTGACTAGCTAATTCAACAGCTTCTCCACCGTCCAATGCCTCTCCAACTATACTAAAACCAGGTTCTAAGCTAAATTGCCCTTTTATCCCTCGGCGGATTAAAGCGTGATCGTCAACTAATAGAATCCGTACAGTTTTCTTTTCGTCAATATTAGATATCATTATTGCTACATCTGGTTATATTCTGTTCATCGTTACTATCAACTTGATTTATGGCACTTGGGAGAGTAAACCAGAAAGTACTTCCCTCTCCAAGAGAACTTTCAACACCAATGTTTCCTCCGTGAGCCTCAATAATTTGACGACATAAGTACAGACCAAGCCCACTTCTTCCACGATGCCCTCGTCCTTGAATAAAGCGGTGGAACAGCTTTTCCTGAGCTTGCGGTGCAATTCCCAAACCGCGATCGCGCACCGAAATCCGCACTTGCTCTTGTTCATAAGGCATTATCTCAATCAGAATTTCCCCGTTAGGCTTACTTACCCGCACAGCGTTATCAAGTAAGTTTTGTAGAACTCTTTGAATTTCTAATTCATCACCATAGACAGCTGGCAGCAATTGAGAAGTTTTACAAATGAAGGCTAACTCACGTGTAGATGTTGCTTTTATCTGACTAATTACTTTAATTAAAATCTTTTCCCAGTTTAGGCGATCGCACATTAAACAAGTGCTGCCTGCTTCATAACGGGAGATATCTAAAAGGAGTTCCACAAGCTTAAGCAGATCCTCATTGGCTTCATGGTACTCTTCAAAAACTTCCTTCCAAGTGTCATTGACTGAACCAAAAGCTCCTTTGAGCATACAGTCTAAAGTGTTACGAGTCGCAAGTAAAGGAATACGTAGGTCGTGGGAAAGTGCAGATATCATGTCTTCAAGCTGTTGGTTACGCACCTCAATACTTTGTTGACGGTGACGAGTCTTATCAGCGATCGCGTTAAGAACTCCAGCTAGTTGCCCGATCTCATCTATAGAAGAATGGGATAGTTGCACTTCCATTTGTCCCGCTTGCCAAAGTTTACAAACTTGTGTCAATTTGTTTAATGGAAGTTTGACTCGCCAATGCAACAACTGAATATTTAAAATTGCTACTAATAAAATGATGAATGTGCTGAAAATATTGATCGCACTGTTAATACTATTCAATTGCTGTATACGATTTTTGCGAACTCTCAAAAGCATCTCTTCGTGCTGAATGAGTTTCTCAATCTCCTTATGCAAAGAATCAAATAAAGTGCTTTTTGTCAAAGCAGAATTCCTTACAGACCCAGAAAGCGCTTTTTGCTTCAACTCCCTTTGCCACTGGTTATAGATATATTTAATTTTATCGAGTTGCTTTATTTGAGCAGGGTTGTCTTGTACGAGATTGTACAGATGGTTGAAGCTGTTGTGGAAGCTGGGCTTCTTCTGACGAGAACTTATCGGATTAGTTTGTCCCTGATTAGAATTTTCTAGAAAACCTTTTTCTTGATTATCTATTACAGCATTAAGTAGACGTTCTCCTTCTCGCCCTATGAATAAAGCATGGGTTATCTGGTTATATGCCTCATGATTTAGGTGTGCTATCAAGAGATTGAAGACTTGCTGTCCAAATAAAAAGAACACTAGCAGTAAAATACTAGTATGCAGAGGGTTTAAAAAATTACCTTTCCTAGATGAGTGAATTAAGAAAGGTATCAAGCTAATAGCTATCACTATTTAATATCTCTACCACCTTAATTAAAGTTACCTAGAATACTACTTAAAACCCTTATACACCAGTACTGAAAAAGCTTTGCTGGTGTTCAGCTGTGATTCAAAAGCGTTAACTATGCGTGTGTTACATATCAATATCCTTCATATTAACAACTTAATTGTATTAAATAATGTAGCAAAAATATACTACTACCTTTTTTACAAAAATTAACATAATGCACAAAAATTAATAATCTTTTAGCTTCGTGGTTTTCTTGCAACTGATGTCAGTTGCGTGAGAGAAAAACACAAGAGTATTTTTTTACGGAGTTCCATAGTAGATTCCCCTACCGTTAGTGCCAATAAAGACTAGTCCAAATTTCTGCCAGCTAGCCTCCATGACATTAGGCTCATTGCCCATAGGTTGGTGTAAATAGGCGATATTTATCCATGTTTTTCCTTTGTCGAGAGAGCGAAATACTCCTTCGCCCATACCAGCAATTTCCCCATACAAATACAGTGCAGGAATTTTGCTTCCCTTTTGTGCCTTACCAAGGGCGAATAAGTAAGCTTTCTTCACTTTAGGAATCTGGGCAAATTTTACACCGCCATTTGTTGAGCGATAAAGTCCGTGAGAGTTAAGACTGAGCCAAACTTCGCGATTAACCCCCGGAACTGTTTTGAGCATAGACCAACTTTCAGAAGGCAATAATGAGTTTACAATCCTAAAGGATGCGCCTCCGTTCTTACTGCGGTATAACTTGCCACCACTGTAGTAGTAAAAAGTGTTGCCATCTAATTTGTCAGCTACTAATGGTTGACCCCAGTACCACGGGCCTTTGGGGCCTTTGGGTAATCCTGATACTTTGCTCCAAGAACATCCGCCATTGGTTGTACGAATAGGCTGTCCTTGATTAATAATTGCGACAAATAGATTTGAATTTGTTGCTGACATGGCTACACGCAACGGGATTGTGTTCTTCGGAAACGAGGAAAATTGTTTCCATGTCAGTCCCCCATCTTGCGAAGTTGCTCCCGTATAAGTATTGTTCCATCGATTACCACCAACACGTACCATTTGTGAAGGATTGCTTTCGCTATAAGCAAGACCATAGGTATCCTGGAATCGAGGACTATTTTTGCCGCCAAACTGCGTAGATGGGTAGACATCTAATCCATTGCTGTGGTCAAACCCATCCGTATCAGCAACACCGCTCAACAATTTAGAGCCACTTCGAGGTGAGACTAGGGCGAAGCTAACTAGCTGCTCGTGTCCTTTTTCATAGTTTGACCAAACAGATGACTCTGCGTTGATATTGTCTGTTTGCCATGTTCCATACCAGTCTGTTAACCATAATCGTCCAGCAGTTTTTGGATCAAACTCAATCGCTGAGGTTGAGGAGGCAAAAAACCACTTAGGCCACCAGGGCACTTGAGGTTTCAAAGTATGCTTTTTCTGTTGCCATGTAGCTCCACCATCAGTAGATTGAAATATGACACGATTGTTTGTTGTGGAAACATACTGGTCATAAACAATTAAAAGATGATTGGGATTGTTTGGATCTACAGCAATGGCATTAAATGTAGTTTTCGCGTTACTTGGTGTGATATCGCTCCAAATACTGTTTGCATATTTGCTGACACCCGACGTATGCGTTACATACAGAACTTTGTCTTTTGCCAGAGCCATTCGATTCACTTTTGATGGGCTTCCTGGTATTTTGCTCCAGGTAACACCCGCATCAGTGGATTCATATATGCCATTTCCATAGGCATTGGCATAGACTAGTTCAGATACATTTTTGCTAAATACAATACCTGTAATTCCAATCTTTGTTTCCGGCTTTTCGGGAAAAGAGCTAACCTTGCCCCATGTTGTACCACCATCTGAAGACTTCCATAGCCCATTCAATCGCGAACCAAATAAAATAACATTGGAATTAAAGGGATTAACGGCTAGCCTCTCTCCGAGCCAACGTTTAGTTTCATTGCCACCCATTGGCAAGTCTATTTTCAGCTTATTCCAGGTTTGACCGCGATCGCTCGATTTGAAGATTGTTCCTAATCCACCCCAACTAGTAGTATATTTCCCTGCTGCGATGTATACAATATCTGGGTTATTTGGGTCAAGTGCTAAGGCTTCTCCCCCGTAGTAATTGCTGTGTTGCAAGCTAAATATATCTGTTAGCGGAATCCATTTGTAATCTTTTGAATTCCAACGATAAAAGCCACCCATATCAGTTCTGATGTAGGCTAAATTTCGCTCTTGTGGATGCAAATAAATGCCTGTAACATAACCACCTCCTCCGATAGAGACATTATTCCAGTGATACCTTGATGTAGTACTCCAACTAGACTTGAGGGGTGTAAATTTGACGATAATAGCCAGCGCAAGTATAGCAATACAAATTGTTTTCCCTAGCAGTCTCCAGAAACGGCGATCGCTCATTGCTATTTTCATGGTATTTGCACGTATTTATTTTAATTGACGTTACAGGAAGTAAATTAAAGTCAAGTAAATCAGCTACAGATCGATACTTCTCGGTTAGCCCAATTAACCCTCTTCTGTCACTTTCCGAGTATTCTGAATAAAAGGATTAAAAGAAAAAA
>NZ_JAVRCL010000129.1:0-5184 GCF_034530775.1 Nostoc sp. DedSLP04
TTTTCTTTTAATCCTTTTATTCAGAATACTCGGAAAGTGACAGAAGAGGGATAAATTGGGGGACTTTGAAAGGTTTTGCCCCCCTTTTTAAGGGGGGTTGGGGGGATCGATAAGTGCCTAAAATCACAGCCAACCACTCTTCAAACAACCTCTTACAGCAGTTTCATATATTTGAATTCCACCTGTCGTAGGGGCGCAACCAGTCGTAGGAATCGCTTTCATATTAAAGCCACCGTATATTAATGGCAATGCGCTTTTTTGGTCAGGTTAGCCAGTAAATTAGAAGGAGGGCGTAAAAAAATAAACTCAATGAAAGCGATGTCTAACGACAAGCCGCAAGGCGTCTGCGCTTCTGAACTTGCATCTATCGTCGGTGAAGAAAATGCTATTTGCCTTTGGGAAAATATCGAATTTAGTCAGCAAAAACGTATCCAACAAGCTATAGCTTCTGGAAATTCACCCAGTTGTATTATCTATCCCCGCAACCAAGAACAGCTAGCCGCAGTCATGACCGCGGCTCATGCAAATAACTGGCGCGTCCTTCCCTGTGGTAGTGGCAGTAAACTTAGCTGGGGTGGTTTAGCAAAAAGCATTGATGTTGTAGTTAGTACAGAACGCATCAACCAACTGATTGAACACGCTGTTGGTGATTTGACTGTCACAGTCGAAGCTGGGATGAAGTTCTCTGATTTGCAAGCACTTTTGGCAAAATCGCGGCAATTTCTCGCCCTTGACCCGACAGCACCAGAGTCAGCAACCATTGGCGGTATTGTTGCTACAGGTGATACAGGTTCTCTGCGGCAACGTTATGGCAGTGTACGCGACCAGTTACTAGGTATTACCTTTGTCCGTGCTGATGGAGAAATCGCCAAAGCTGGGGGAAGAGTAGTTAAAAATGTTGCCGGATATGACTTGATGAAGTTGCTTACCGGGTCTTATGGCACATTAGGCTTTATTAGTCAATTAACTTTTCGCCTGTATCCGCTAGCCGAGGCATCGGGGACGGTGGTACTAACTGGGAAAGCTGAGGCTGTATCTCAAGCGGCTAATATCCTTCGAGGTTCGGCGTTAACACCAGTTCAGGCTGATTTGCTATCAACTAAATTAGTGTCTAGTTTAGGATTGGGTGAAGGACTGGGATTAATTGCTCGGTTTCAAAGTATTAGTGAGAGTGTTAAAGAACAATCAAACCGAGTTTTGGAAGTTGGACAAAAGTTAGGGTTAAATGGGGCAATTTTTACCGATGGTGATGAAGCTAATCTATGGCAGAGATTGCAAGAACGAATACATACTAGTGCTACAGAATCGGTAATTAGCTGCAAAATAGGAGTGTTACCTACTGCTGCTGTAGGGATTTTGACTCAAGTGGAGTTGGGTTTAATTCATATTAGTAATGGTTTAGGTTTGTTACAATTAGAGAGTAAAAATCAAGTTTTTAAAATCCGCGATCGCTTAGGCTTTGCTGGAAACAATCCCACTCAAGCAAGTAGTGGTTTTTTAACAATTCTGTCAGCACCAGTTGCGGTTAAAGAACAAATAGATGTTTGGGGTTATACGGGTAATGCTTTGCCGTTGATGCGCCGTATTAAGGAACAGTTTGATAGTAAGAATATTTTAAGTCCTGGCCGGTTTGTGGGTGGAATTTAAGAAACGAACCGCTAAGACACAGAGAACGCTGAGATAGAGAGGGGAAAAGAATATATGCAAGTTTCAAAAAATTCTGTTAATAATACGGCTAGTTTAAAGAATTTGAAGGGCTTTGATGAGAGTCATCCACCCGATCCGAAGTTAATTGATAGTTGTGTACATTGTGGATTTTGTCTTTCGACTTGTCCTAGTTATCGGGTGCTGGGTAAGGAGATGGATTCTCCTAGAGGACGTGTCTATTTAATGGATGCAATTAATGAGGGTGAAATTGCTCTCAATACCGCAACAGTAGAACATTTTGATTCTTGTTTGGGGTGTCTTGCTTGTGTGAGTACTTGTCCTTCTGGCGTGCAGTATGATAAGTTAATTTCTGCAACTCGCCATCAAGTTGAACGAAATTATCCCCGCAGTTTACCAGATCGATTTTTTCGCCAACTGATATTTTCTCTGTTTCCTTATCCCAATCTTTTACGGGTTTTATTAGTTCCGTTGTTAGTTTATCAAAAGTTAGGATTTCCTAAGTTATTTCGGGCTACGGGTTTACTGAATAAAATATCGCCCCGTTTGGCAGCAATGGAATCAATTCTGCCAGAAATTACTCTCAAATCTTTTCAAGATAACTTGCCTACTGTGATTCCTGCTAAAGGTGAAAAGCGGTATCGAGTCGGGGTAATTTTGGGTTGCGTCCAACGACTGTTTTTCTCCCCTGTAAATGAAGCGACAGTGCGCGTTTTAACAGCGAATGGTTGTGAAGTTGTGATTCCCAAATCTCAAGGTTGTTGTGCGGCGCTTCCCGAACACCAAGGACAAACAGAACAGGCGAAAGCTTTAGCAAGACAGATGATTGATAGTTTTGCCAAAACAGATGTAGATTTTGTAATTATCAATGCTGCTGGTTGCGGTCATACTTTAAAAGAATACGGTCATATTTTAGAAGATGACCCAGAATATCGACAAAAGGCAAAGGCTTTTGCCGCTAAAGTTAAAGATGCTCAAGAATTTTTGGCAACTGTTGGCTTAACAGCGAAACTTTCACCGTTGACCGATCAACCATTGAATTTAGTTTATCAAGATGCTTGTCATTTATTGCACGGACAAAAGATTAGCGTCCAACCGCGTCAGGTGTTGCGACAAATTCCAGGGGTGAAGTTGAGAGAACCAATAGATGCAGCTTTATGTTGTGGCAGTGCCGGAGTTTATAATATGCTGCAACCAGAAGTGTCTGAAGAATTGGGTCGGCAAAAAGTAGAGAATTTGTTGAATACTGGTGCTGAGTTAATTGCTTCTGCTAATCCGGGGTGTACTTTGCAAATTACCAAGCATTTGCAGTTGCAAGGTAAGAAGATATCAGTTATTCACCCGATGGAGTTGTTAGATTATTCGATTCGCGGTGAAAAGTTAAAGTAAAAGCACCCCAAAGAGCCAAAGCTGCGCTTTGGCTCCCCTCCTCCCTAACTCTACGGTGTACATACAAGTTGAAATATTTTACTCATTTGGGTTTATGCGTAGGTTTTACCCCTCCCTAACCCTCCCCTTGTAAAGGGGAGGGAACTAGATTTTCGATTTTCCCTGTAAGATTGGTGCAACATACTTGAATCTCAGCTTGTAAAGGCGAGGGAACTAGATTTTCGATTTCTCCTGTAAGATTGGTGCAACATACTTGAATCTCAGCTTGTAAAGGGGAGGGAACTAGATTTTCCGGTTTCCCCCCTTTACAAGGGGGGATTAAGGGGGGTAATTCGACTTATGTGTACACCAAGGATTTCGCATTAATTTGATACCAATACACAGCTGTGCGCCCCTACTATTGGGATATTTTTTTATTGGAAGTCCCTTAATCAGCCAGCTTAAAGACTTTTTTCCGAAATAGCCGCTTTGTCGTCTGTATAATCACTGAAATGGGCTAGAGCGTCAAGCTGATTTCGGGTAATTTGTGATGAAACTAGATTTAGTCAGGTTTTTTCAAGCTTGCAACCCCAGTAAAACTCTGGTTGTGAGCAAACCGGAGGATAGACAATATTATATTGATTTCTCTAAAGTGCGTGGTGCCAAAATTATTGAGGAACTTGGGCGAACTATCACCCGCCTTTCACCTGAAGAACCCACTTGTCAATTATTTACCGGACATATCGGCTGTGGCAAATCCACTGAATTACTGCGGCTAAAGGCAGAGTTAGAACAGCAGGGATTTCATGTGGTTTATTTCGAGTCTAGCCAAAGCTTGGATATGGCTGATATTGATGTTACAGATATTTTATTAGCAGTAGCTCGTGAGGTTAGTCAAAGTCTAGAAGCAATCAAAATTAACCTCAAGCCTGGATACTTTCAAACTCTGTTTACTGAACTTGGTGAATTTTTGCAAACGCCGATAGAACTTGGGGGAGAGTTATCTGTAGGTATTGCCAAAATTACCGCCAAAACTAAAGATAGTCCCAAACTTCGCGCTCAGTTACGGCAATATTTAGAACCGCGCACCAACGGCATTTTAGAATCAATTAACAAAGAATTGCTCAAGCCTGCGAGAGAGAAACTTAAGCAGCAAGGTAAAAAAGGACTGGTGGTAATTATAGATAATCTCGACAGAGTAGATAATTCTTTAAAGCCTTCGGGTTATTATCAGCCAGAATATCTCTTTGTGGAACGGGGCGAACAGTTAAACCAGCTAAATTGTCATGTTGTTTATACTATTCCCTTAGTGTTGATTTTTTCCAACGCTTTAGGAAGGTTAACAAATCGCTTTGGCGTAGACCCCAAGGTTTTGCCGATGGTTCCTGTGCAATTACAAGATGGTTTGCAATTCTCACAAGGAATCACGCTGCTGCAACAGATGGTGATGGCGAGGGCTTTTCCTGGTGTTAGTTGGGAACAAAGCCAGCATTTAATTACCGAGGTTTTTGATAATTCTGATACTTTAGAGCGACTTTGCCGAGTTAGCGGCGGTCATTTGCGTAACTTGTTGATGTTATTGTTTCGCTGTCTTCAGCAAGAAGACCCGCCTTTGTCGCGGGAGTGCGTGGATAGGGTGATTAAACAACGCCGTAATGAGCTAACTTTGGCAATTACGCCTGATGAATGGGAAGTACTGCGTGAGGTGGCGCAAAAGAAAAGCTTGAGAGGTCATGAAAGATACGAACTTTTGCTTCGCAGTATGTTTGTATTTGAATACCGAAATGAAGATGGTTCTTGGTTTGATGTCAATCCGATTTTGGCTGAAGCCAAGGAATTTAGGTTATAAATCGGCGTATATGAACAATTACCCCCCTTACTCCCCCCTTATAAAGGGCTACGGTGTACACACAAGTCGAATTACCCCCCTCAATCCCCCCGATGCATTGGGGGGAAGCCGGAAATCTAATTCCCTCCCCTTTGCAAGGGGAGGGTTAGGGTGGGGTAAAAACCAGATTCGTAAACGACTCCAGACTTGTGTGTACACCGTAGCTTATAAAGGGGGGAGACCGTAAATCTAGTTCCCTCCCCTTTATAAGGGGAGGGTTAGGGTGGGGTAAAACCCTGGTTAATCAGCTATTTCAGACTTGT
>NZ_JAVRCL010000130.1:0-3767 GCF_034530775.1 Nostoc sp. DedSLP04
CGGAGTAATCCTTTTTTTGGTTTAATTTTTTTCAACTGTCTAATGTTTGCAATAAACAGTGTCTGTTCTAAACATTGTTCGTTGATAACACATTTATTTTTAGGCTAAATATAGGCTAAAAAGACAGCATAATTATTAGGTTCAGAACTTATATCATGTCCGCTTGCTTATTAAACCCGAAGAACCCCACCCCGCCAAAGCTGTGCTTTGTCTCCCCTCCCCGCAGGCGGGGAGGGGTTGGGGGTGGGGTGCAATGACTGCGGGAATAGTAACTAATTATGCAGACATGATATCACGCATCATTTAAATGTTGTCCTGAACCAAGGTGATTAAAAAATCGCCCGTTTTTTTGCTCATCTCTGCAAGCACAGCAGCAAAAAGAACACATGAGAACGAAAGTACTATTGGAATTAGAGAAAGTTAATCTGCGTTTGAAGTCTGCAAAGGCAAAGGTGACAATTAGAGAATCGAATGGAAGTCTGCAATTACGAGCGACGTTACCAATTAAACCGGGAGACAAAGATAGCAACGGTACTGGGAGAAAGCAATACAATCTCAGTTTGAATATTCCCGCTAACTTGGATGGACTCAAGACGGCTGAGGAAGAAGCATACGAATTAGGAAAGTTAATCGCTCGTAAAACTTTTGAGTGGAATGATAAATATTTAGGTAATGAGGCGATTAAAAAAGAGTTTAAAACTATAGGAGAATTACTCGAACAATTTGAAGAAGAGTATTTTAAGACTCATAAACGAACTACTAAAAGTCAACATACTTTTTTTTATTACTTTTCCCGAACTAAACGATTTACGAATCCTAAAGATTTAGCGATCGCAGAAAATTTGATAACTTCAATTGAACAAATCGATAAAGAATGGGCTAAGTATAATGCAGCTAGAGCTATATCGGCATTTTGTGTGACATTCAATATCGAAATTGATTTATCTAAATATTCCAAAATGCCTGAGAATAATTCCCGAAATATACCTACAGATGCGGAAATATCTGAGGGAATTATCAAGTTTGAAGCTTATCAAAATAACAGAGGTAATCAAGTTAATCAAAACGTTCAAAATAGTTGGCAACTTTGGCGCTGGACGTATGGAATGTTAGCAGTTTTTGGTTTACGTCCACGGGAACTTTTTATTAATCCTGATATTGATTGGTGGTTGAGTGAAGAAAATACAGATTTGACATGGAAAGTTCATAATGATTCTAAGACTGGGGAAAGAGAAGCATTACCTTTACATAGACGATGGATTGAGGAATTTGATTTAAGAAATCCGAAGTATTTAAAGATGTTGAGGAGTGCGATCGCAAAAAAAGATAACACTAATCATGCTGAGATAACGGCATTAACACAGCGAGTTAGTTGGTGGTTCCGCAAAATAGGATTAGATTTTAAACCTTATGATTTACGTCACGCTTGGGCAATCCGGGCGCATATTTTGGGAATCCCAATTAAAGCGGCGGCGGATAATTTGGGGCATAGTGTGCAAGTTCACACGCAAACTTATCAACGTTGGTTTTCGCTAGATATGAGGAAGTTGGCGATTAATCAGGCGTTGAGTAAGAGGAATGAAGTTGAGTTGATTAGGGAGGAGAATGCAAAGTTGAAGATGGAGAATGATAAGTTGAGATTGGAGGTTGAAAAGTTGAAAATGTAAATGGTTTATAAACAAAGTTAAATTTACTGATAAATCATACCAAATTTAGAGAATTTGCTATGATTTATAGGTGAAAATCATCCAAATAAACCCATTAAGATATTTATGTCGGCTACTGACATTGGAACACTGATTGTTAGGTCACCCGAAACTCTAGGGGGTCGCCCTCGCATTGCTGATACTAGAGTTTCTGTTCAACGCATCACAGCTTTGTACAAACTTGGGCTGAATGCAGAAGAAATTGCTGAACGCATGGGAAATGTAAATCTTGTCCAAGTTTATGCGGCTTTAACTTATTATCACGTTAATCGAGAGGAAATTGAGGCGTACATCTCTGCTGAAAAAGCAGACTACAAGCGGTTAGCTACAGAAATGGGCTAAGTAATATGAGATCAATTCAATTATTTGTGTAAGGATGTTAGCAATAAAATGCTAGAAAAAGTAATACTTCATAATTTTAAAAGTCATAAATATACAGAACTTAGTTTTGATAGTTCTAGATTACATGCACTCGTGGGAAAAAACAGCGCTGGTAAAACAACCGTACTACAAGCGTTACATAATCTCAGTAGGCTTGCTGCTTCACCATTTAAAAGTATTTTTCAGTATGAAAGATCACCTGAATTCATTACAACAATTGGAAAAAAAGATATTTCTGTTACTGCAAGTGGTTTTTGGAGATTTACCACTCGGCAGAATTGGGAAGCTTCCTATAGTTGGAAGCAGCAAAATAATGATTATTGGCATCCCATAGCATCATGGAACATAAATGGAAAGCCAGGAGAATTAGAAGGATGGTCAAGTTCTTTAAGCGATTCTCCATATCCAATTCCTCAATCTCTGAAATATGCTGTTTACCTGAAGTTAGTTGCAAGTAATCTTGCTAAAGCAGCTTACAGCGAAGAAATTACGCCAAGGGTTGAATTCGACGGTTCTGGATTAGCACCCACTTTAGATTTTTTGCGTAATGAGGCTCCAGACAAATTTCAATTAATAGAAGGAATGTTGAGCCGGATTGTACCAAATGTTCGCAAAATTGGTATAAAGCGAGCAAAGGTTCCAGTTATTCGCAAACGTTTAATCGAAGTTGATGGTAAGTCTATTTCTTATGAAGAAAATCAGGAAATGACAGGGCAAGAAGTGATATTGGATATGAATACTGGTAATCGGATTTCAGCCCATGCAATTAGCGAAGGGACAATGCTAACATTAGGTTTGCTAACTGTGTTGATGAACCCTACTCAACCTAATTTAGTTTTTTTAGATGATGTCGAACAGGGACTTCATCCAAAGGCACAACGTGAGTTAATGACTGTTTTTAAGGAAATCATTCAATACAATACAAATTTGCAAATTATTTTTTCTACTCACTCTCCTTATATTATTGATGAGCTTGTTCCTTCTCAAGTACATATATTAAATAACAGTAATTCTGGATTCACAATCTCCAAACGTTTGGATGAACATCCTGATGTGGAATGGGCAAAACAAACTTTGACAACTGGTGAGTTTTGGGATGCTGAGGGTGAAGAGTGGGTTGTTGCAGGAGAAGTCAGTGATTGAGTTCATTGTAATAGTAGAAAGTGGTGCAGATGCAAGAACAGCTACTAAATTAGCCGAGCGCATTTTGATGGAGTAAATCGATTGGTTAGAACCTGAACTAATAAAAGATATATTTAACTGGAGTGGCTTACAGGTAGGAACAGAACATTCCTGCTGGAGCGACGTTACAAAAATCATTGATGATGCAAAAGACCAACTAAGATATAAACCTCCAAGATTTCTAGGCCATGATAGTAAGAATCTATCGTTAAAAGCCGATGGAGCAGCATCTATCAAGGTTCTTAATTTGGTACGTTTTCTTCAAAGAACGCGACAGATTAAAGCTGTTATCTTTATCCGTGATTTAGACAATCAACCAGAGCGTAGAGAAGGGCTTGAGCAAGCACGCTCAGAACATATTAATCGACAGCCCCAACTAAAAATTGTTATTGGTGCAGCTAACCCAAAGCGTGAAGCATGGGTTCTCAATGGGTTTATTCCGTCGGGAGCATCTCACTTTTGCAAAAATATCAGGTAGTAAGCTGACCATTGAGATAG